>CADBQV010000257.1 GCA_902796895.1 uncultured Erysipelotrichaceae bacterium
AAAAATGGGAATTTATGAAGAATTAGTTTGGAGAGGACTTGTAAAGGATGTATCTGATCCAACACTTAAAGAAAAATTAAATAAAGGAGGAATGACTTTCTATATTGGTACAGATCCAACAGGTGATTCATTACATATTGGTCATTTCTCAAGCTTTTTAATTTGTAAAAGATTAAAGGAAGCAGGACATCATCCAATTGTACTTGTTGGTGGTGGAACTGGTTTAATTGGTGATCCAAGACCAAATAGTGAGCGTCCTATGATTTCTTATGAAACAGTAAATCATAATTTCAATTGTTTAAAGAAACAACTTGAAGATTTATTTGGTTGTGAGGTAGTTAATAATTATGATTGGCTATCAAAAATTAATTTCATTGATTTTTTAAGAGATTATGGAAAATTCTTTAATGTTAATTACATGCTACAAAAGGATATTATCGCAAGACGTCTTGATTCAGGTGAAGGTATTACTTATACAGAATTTTCATATATGATTATGCAAGCAACAGATTTCTTATATTTACACCAAACTAAAAATGTAGATTTACAAGTTGCAGGTCAAGATCAATGGGGAAATATCACTGCTGGTATTGAATTAATAAGAAAGAAAACTGGAGAAGAAGTATATGGCTTTACAATGCCACTTTTAACTAAATCAGATGGTTCTAAATTTGGTAAGACAAATGGTAAAGCAATTTGGTTAGATAGAGAAAAAACATCTCCATATGAGATGTATCAATTCTTTATCAATAGTGAAGATTCAAAGGTTATTGATTATTTAAAATTCTTAACATTCTTATCTAAAGAAGAAATTGAAGAATTAGAAAAGAAAAACCAAGAACAACCTGAATTACGTGAAGCACATAAGGCACTTGCTCGTGAAGTTATTACATTCTTACATGGTGCAGAGGCTTATGATGAGGCAGTAAGAATAAGTGAAGCATTATTTAGTGGTAATGTAAGTAATTTATCAGCAAAAGAAATTGAAGAGGGCTTTGATGGAGTTCCTACATATTCTAATGTTTCAGGTAATTTAGTAGATGTATTAATTGAATGTCGCTTAGCTAATTCAAAAAGAGAAGCAAGAGAATTTATCAATAATAATGCAACAATGGTAAATGGTAATAAAGTTAATGACTTAAATTTTGCTGTTTCTAAAGATATCGCAATTGAATCTAAATATGTTGTTATAAGACGTGGAAAGAAATTATACGCTTTAATTAAATACTAAAAAAATAATGGGTGAATCGAAATTGATTCACCCTTTATAATTTTTATTTATATTATTATACGCAAGTATAACCGCCATCAACAGCAATTATTTGACCTGTAACGTAGCTTGATTCTTCAGCACCTAAGAAAATAGCTGCAGAATTTAATTCACCTTCGCTACCATATCTTTGCATTGGTACAGTTTGTTTAGCAAAGTTTTGGAAATATTCAGTATTTAATGTATCTGTAGTAAGTTCTGTATAGAAATAACCAGGACAAATAGCATTAACAGTAATTTTTTCTTTAGCAAGTTCAGCTGCAGCACCCTTTGTGAAGTTAACAACAGCACCCTTAGTTGAATGGTATGCGATTGTAGGAATAGCAGTATTACCAACTAAACCATAAATAGAAGAAATATTAATTACTCTACCATATGATTGCTTTCCTTCTTTAATCTTTTCTTTCATTAAATTAGCGAAAGCTTGTGTAACTGTAAATACACTTGTTAAATCTAGGTTTAAAGTGAAATCCCAGTCTTCCTTTTTGAAATCTAAAAGAGGAGTACCAGTTCCTTTTTCTCCACCAGCATCATTAATAATAACTTCGCAGTGACCAAATACTTCATTAACCTTAGCAACTGCATTTTTAATAGATTCTTGATTTGTAACATCACATGCAACAGGTAATACCTTTACATTGTATTTTTGTTCAAATTCTTTAGCGTATGCCTCTAATCTTTCTACTCTTCTAGCAAGTAAAACTAAATTTGCATGGCATTTTGCAAATCCTTCAGCCATTTGTTTTCCAAGTCCACTTGAAGCACCTGTAATGGCTACAACCTTATTTGTGTAATCAAACATTTTTAAAACCTCCATATTATGTTTTCTAGTAGTTTAATTATAATATTTTTTGTTGCAATTTTGTATCAAGGTGTAATTAATTCAAATGAAAGTGTATTCACTCGTTATTTATTCAATAAAATAACATAAAATATAAATATTATTTTATGAATTTCTATTTTCTATTTATTATATATAATAATAGCATTTATAAAAGACTCAAAAAGGACTGTAAGGGGTTTCCGTAAACGTTTAAAATTGCTTTTTTTAATTGACTTTTTAATATTAATATATTAAAATAGCAATGGTAGTAATTTAGTATTTTAAATTTAATATATAGAATTCTTTTTTATGTATAAAATGGGATTATTCTATAACAATAATAAGGAATTTTATATATGCCATTAGTCTTCTAAGACAAAAAAATAAGTTGAGGTGTAAGAAATGTTTTTAAGAGAAGAAGCAGTAGCCCAAATTAAAGAGATTTGTTCTCGTTATGTAAACGAGCCATCTCCTTTAATGCTTATTTTGGCCGATGTACAAAATGAATATGGATATATTCCACTAGAAGTACAAGAAGTCATCAGTAATGAAATTAACATTCCTGTTAGTGAAATTTATGGTGTAGTTACTTTCTATTCATTTTTCTCACTAAAGCCAAAGGGCAAATATGTTATTGGTTGTTGTATTGGTACAGCATGCTATGTTAAGGGTGGACAAAATGTTTTAGACAAGTTTGGTGAATTACTTGGTATTCAAGTTGGTCAAACTTCTAATGACGGTTTATTCACACTTGATGGTTTAAGATGTATTGGTGCGTGTGGTATTGCTCCTGCCATTTCAATTAATGGTAAGGTATATCCAAAGGTAGCATTAGCTGATGTACCTAATATTATTAAAGAATATAGAGAAAAAGGATTGGCTTAGGATATGGCAACTAATATTATAAAGAATGAAAAAGAACTAGATAAGAAAATTGCTGAATGTTTTAACAATCTAAAAAAGAAATTTGAAGGAACTGAAGGATCTAGATGTATTACTATTTGTGGTGGTACAGGATGTCTTTCAAGTGAATCAGATGTTATTTTAAAAGAATTTGAAAAACAAATTAAGGCAAATAAATTAGAAAATAAAGTTACAGTTAACAAAGTAGGATGCTTTGGATTCTGTTCACAAGGACCTTTCGTTAAAATTTATCCTGAAGATACACTATATAGAACTGTTAGTGTAGCTGATGTTAAAGAAATTATGGAAACTGATATTTTAGGTGGCAAGATTGTAGATAGACTACTTTATGTTGATCCTAAATCAGGTAAGAAAATTACAAAGCAAGAAGATATTCCATTCTATAAAAAACAAATGCGTATCGCACTTCATGGATGTGGTGTTATCAATCCAGAAGATATTAATGAAGCATTTGGTTATGATGCATTTAAAGCATTAAAGATGGTATTAAAAATGACTCCTCAAGAGGTAGTTAATGAGATTCTTGCATCAGGATTAAGAGGCCGTGGTGGAGGAGGATTCCCTACTGGTAGAAAATGGCAATTTGCCCTTGATCAAAAGAATGATGAAAAATATGTAGTTTGTAATGGTGATGAAGGAGATCCAGGTGCATTCATGGATAGATCTATTCTTGAAGGTAACCCACTTGCAGTTATCGAAGGTATGATGATTGCTGGTTATGCTATCGGTGCTAAGAATGGTTATTTCTATGTAAGAGCTGAATATCCAGTTGCTGTAAACAGACTAAGAATTGCAATTAAAGAAGCTGAAGAAATGGGATTACTTGGTGACCATATTTTAGGCACTAATTTCTCATTTAGAGTACATATTAGACTTGGTGCTGGTGCTTTCGTATGTGGTGAGGAAACTGCATTATTAAATTCAATTGAAGGTAAACGTGGTATGCCTAGACCTCGTCCACCATTCCCAGCAGTAAAAGGTCTATGGGGAAAACCTACAATTATTAACAATGTTGAAACTTTAGCAAACGTTCCATATATTATTCGTGTTACTGCTAAAGAATTCGCTAAGGTTGGTACTGAAAAATCAAAAGGAACTAAGGTATTTGCTTTAGGTGGTAAGGTTAATAATGTTGGTTTAGTAGAAGTTCCAATGGGAACTACATTAAGAGAATTAATTTATGATATTGGTGGAGGAATTCCTAATAATAAACAATTCCAAGCTATTCAAACAGGTGGTCCATCTGGTGGATGCTTAACAATCAATGAACTTGATACACCAATTGATTATGATAACTTAATTGCTAAAGGATCTATGATGGGTTCTGGTGGAGCAATTGTTATGGATGAAGATAACTGTATGGTTGACGTTGCTAAATTCTATTTAGGATTTATTTGTGATGAATCATGTGGTAAATG
>CADBQV010000258.1 GCA_902796895.1 uncultured Erysipelotrichaceae bacterium
AATTATTTATGATATCAGAAAACCTATCATTTTTAGATAAAACACTTTTTAATAGCTCATCTTTTTTCATTTAAAAATTTCCTCCTACATAATAATAGTCAGAATATATGAATTTTTTTAAAAAAAGATTAAAAAAAGGAAAATTTTTGATTTTCCTTTTTAATAATTATAATTCTTTTTTAGATTCTTCTAATAATTCATACATATTAGATGCATCTTCTTTTTTTATTGAAGCTTCTAATGATACTACTTTTACTTTTACAATTTTAGTACCAAATTCAATTGTTAGTGTATCACCTATTTTTAATTCTTTAGATGGTTTAGCAATTGAACCATTAACATAAACTCTTTCAGCACTTGCGACTTCTTTAGCAAGTGTTCTTCTTTTAATTAATCTTGATACTTTTAAATATTTATCTAGTCTCATTATTTTCATCACTATTAGAAGTATTAGAATCATTATTATCTTCTTTTACTTCTTCAGTTTTAGTTTCTTCTTTAGCTTCAACTTGAGTATCTTCTTTAACATCAGCTTCATCTTTTATTTCTTCTGATTTATTTTCTACATCTACAGTTGGATTCATTTTTTCATCATACCATGATAAATGACCTGTTTGATTGATTTCATCGATATCAGATTTAGTTAATGTTTCAAGCTTTAATAAATAATCAGCGATATTATTTAATAATGTTAAGTTCTCTTCGATAACCTTTTTAGCATCTGCATAACATTTTTCAATAATCATTCTTACTTCTTTATCAATTTCAAGTGCTACTTGATCTGAGAAATTCTTATCCTTTAAGTAATCTGTTCCTAAGAAGATTGAACCATTAGGTTGTTCATATTGGATAGGTCCTAAGCTTGACATACCATATTCAGTAACCATAGCACGAGCAATCTTTGTAGCATTTTCAAAGTCGTTTGAAGCACCTGTTGATACATCATTGAATATTAATTCTTCAGCTACTCTACCACCTAAATAACCAGTAATAGTTTCAAGTAATTGCTTTTTAGTATGGAAATATGTTTCTTCCTTTGGCATCATTAAATTGTAACCACCTGCTTGACCACGTGGAACAATTGTAATTTTTTGAACTACTGATGCATCCTCTAATCTTAAGCCTATTACAGCATGGCCTGATTCATGGATTGCAACTAATCTTCTTTCATGTTCAGTATATTGTTTAGATCTCTTAGCAGGACCCATCATTACACGGTCACTTGCTTCATCAATATCTGATCTATTAATTACTTTTCTATTTTCTCTTGCTGCAAGTAATGCTGCTTCATTTAATAGATTTTCCAAATCAGCTCCACTAAAGCCTGGAGTTCTTTGAGCGATATCATCTAATTTAATGTTTGGATCAATATGCTTATTTCTAGCATGAACCTTTAAAATTGCTTCTCTTCCTCTAACATCTGGATTAGAAATTGTAATTTGTCTATCGAATCTACCTGGTCTTAATAATGCAGGGTCTAGTACATCAGGACGGTTTGTTGCTGCCATAATGATAATACCAGTATTACCATTAAAGCCATCCATTTCAACTAATAATTGGTTAAGTGTTTGTTCACGTTCATCGTGTCCTCCACCCATACCAGCACCACGTTGACGTCCTACTGCATCAATTTCATCGATAAAGATAATACAAGGTGCATTTTCTTTTGCTGTTTTGAACATATCTCTAACACGAGATGCACCTACACCAACAAACATTTCAACGAAATCAGAACCAGAAATAGAGAAGAATGGTACACCTGCTTCACCAGCTACTGCTTTAGCAAGTAATGTCTTACCTGTTCCTGGAGGACCATATAGAATAACACCCTTTGGTACACGAGCACCAATTTCGTTATATTTTCTAGGATTTTTTAAGAAATCTATAATTTCTACTAATTCTTCTTTTTCTTCATCACATGCTGCAACATCAGCAAATGTTACAGTTTTGTTCTTAGATAGCTTTGCAGTAGATTTAGCAAAATCAAATGCTCCACCTGCTCCACCACCTTGAGCCTTCATAAGTGATCTAAATATTACAAATAAAATAATTATATAAATTACAGTTGGCAATAATGAAATAATGATTGATGCCCAGTAATTTACTGAAATAGGCTTAATTGAAATAGAAAGTGATGTATAGCTCTTAAATAATTCATTTAATTGATCTTCTGTAATTACTACTTGGAAATTAATAGTTTTAGAGCTCTTTATTACACCAGTAATTGAATACAATCCATAATTGTCTTCAATTGGTGTGGCTGTTAAAACACCATTTACCTCACTTTTATTAACATGTTGAATGAATGCATCCCATCTTAATGTTTCAACTTGAGTTTTAGTTAAATTTCTAATTAAGAAATATATACCAACAGCAGCTAAAATAACAATTAAGATGAAGACAAAATCAAACTTAAACTTTCTTTTTGGTTTCTCTTGCATATACTACTCCTAATACAATATTTTTATTTTTGATTATAAATTCCTACATATGGTAAGTTTCTATAATAATCATCTAAATCAAAGCCATATCCTACGACAAAATGATTTCCAATCACTTTACCAACATAATCTGCTTCCATTTCGAATTTTCTACATTCATGCTTATCTAAAAATGTTACTACCTTAACAGATTTAGCTTTCTTAGCTACAAATAATTTTTTAATTTCTAATAATGTTTTTCCTGTATCAATTATATCTTCTACAATGATAACATCTTTTCCTTCAACTTCAGGAACATTTCCAATTATTTCTAAATTACCAGTAGATTTTGTTCCACTATATGATTTTACTCTAATATAATCTAATTTACATGGTAATTTAATCTTTTTAATTAAATCTGACATAAATGGTAAGCAACCCTTTAAAACTCCTATAAATAGTGGTTCTAAGTCTTTATAATCATTATTTATTTCATTTGCTAATTTTGTAATAATTTCATCAATTTCTTTTTCTTCTAATAATTTACATTTTATATTTTCTTCTAAATTATTCATTTTATCTCCTCACATATTAAGCAAATGTCAAAATTATTTTTATGTTCGAATACTTCTTTTGATTTTATATAATCATATACCCATAATACATTGTTATCATTATCTAATATTATTGGTGTATTTTGTCTTTTTTCTTTATCTAATTTCAAATCTATAAATAATCTTGATATCTTTTTACTACCTATTAATGTATTAATAAAATCACCATCTTTTTTTATTCTTATTTTAAGTGGCAATTTGAGTTTATTATAACATAACTTTATATATTTTGCATTATTAACAGGTGTTTTTTCAAAATAAAATTTATATTTGTTATTAAATATTTTTATATCATTTAAATCTAATAATACATCTTCTATTATATTTGTATCTATTTTCTTTATATATGCATAATTATAGCTTCTAATTAATAAATTATTATTTTCAAGCTTTATTTCTTTATTACCATTATCACTTGTTAAAAAGATTACAATTTGATTTATTAAATCATAATTTTTTCTAATATTATTATTTTCAAGTAATAATGAAATAATATCCTTTTTTACTGCAATATTTAATTCATTAAATTCTTTAATATTTATTTTATTTTCATTTTTTAATAAATATTCTTTAGAGATATTTCTAATAAAATCAAATGATTCCTTTAAAATATTTGAATATTCATATATTTTTTTATAAAAATCATTTGTTTCATTTTTTAAAAGTGGAATTACATTATGTCTTATTCTATTTCTTTCATATATATTTAAATCATTTGTATAATCTTCAAAATATTTTAAATTATTTGTTTTGGCATAATTATATAATTCTTCTTTACTTACACATAAAAGTGGTCTAATTATTTTAAATAATCCATCATCATTTACTATAGATATTCCACCATATCCATATAAATTAGATCCTTCTAATATTTTCATAATTATAGTTTCTGCTTGATCATCTAAATGATGTGCTGTAGCAATTAAATTAGTGTTGTATTTATTGCATAAGCTTCTAAAGAATAAATATCTTTTTTCATGACCATCGGCGTGTTCATTACTTATTCCATCATAATGATAATCTAATAATTCAAAAGGAATGTTTAAGCTTTTAGCAAGCTTTTCCATTTCTTTTTCTTCTATTTTAGATTCTTCTCTAAAATTATGATTTACATGTGCTAATACTAAATCATATCCTAAGTTTTTAAGTATATGGATTAAGCAAATAGAATCAACGCCTCCAGATACTGCAACAATAATCTTTTTATCGATTATTATGTTATTAAGTTTTAAGAAATCTTTTATTCTATTTTCCATATTCTTAATCCTCTAAAGTATTATACATTAAAAATTAGATTTTATGCAATATAATTTGTGTGTAAAATAATGTGATTTTTATATAAATAAAAAAACTAAGAGATTAACTCCTAGTTTTAGTATACGAAAAATACCTCCAAAGTAGACTTACAATAATCTTGGAGGTATCGCGAATCCCCTAGGGGATTGTTATCCTTTTCTCTTTTAATTATTTTATTTGTCTACTTTGGAGATATCATATCAGATAAGTCC
>CADBQV010000259.1 GCA_902796895.1 uncultured Erysipelotrichaceae bacterium
AAAGAAATGCAATTCTTCGGTGCTCGTGCTAACCTTGCAAAATGCTTACTTTACGCAATTAATGGTGGTAAAGATGAATTAATGAAGGACAAAAAGACAGGTAAAGCATTACAAGTTGGTCCTGAATATATGCCAATTTTATCTAATGATAAATTAGATTATAATGAAGTATTACATAAATATGAAATCATGATGGATTGGTTAGCTAAAATTTATGTAAATACCCTAAATTTAATTCATTATATGCATGATAAATATTCATATGAAGCATTTGAAATGGCACTTCATGATACTAAAGTTCATAGATATTTTGCAACAGGTATTGCAGGTTTATCATGTGCAGTTGATTCACTTTCTGCAATTAAATATGCAAATGTATATCCAATTAGAGATAGTGAAGGATTAGTTGTTGATTATAAAATTGAAGGTGATTACCCTAAATATGGTAATAATGATGATAGAGCTGATGAAATTGCAGTATGGCTTGTTAAAACATTCATGAGCGATATTAGAAAGAATTATACATATAGAGATAGCGAACCTACAATGTCAATTTTAACTATCACATCAAATGTAGTATATGGTAAAAAGACTGGTAATACTCCAGATGGAAGAAAAGCTGGTGTACCTTTAGCTCCAGGTGCTAACCCAATGCATGGACGTGATCAAAATGGTGCCCTAGCATCACTTGAATCAGTAGCTAAATTACCATATGAACATTCAAGAGATGGTATTTCAAATACATTCGCAATTACACCAAATGCCCTAGGCAAAGACGAAGACTAATGGAGGATAATTATATGACACAAAGAGTAGAAAACTTAGTTCAAATGTTAGATACATATGTATCTGATGGCGGTTATCATTTAAATGTTAACGTATTTAATAGAGAAACTTTATTAGATGCTCAAGCACATCCTGAAAAGTATCCTCAATTAACTATACGTGTATCTGGTTATGCAGTTAATTTCATTAAATTAACTAAAGAACAACAAGATGATGTAATCGCAAGAACAATACACGAAACAATGTAGAAATTGCTAATTTTTCATAAAAATCCACTTGATAGTGGATTTTTATTTTTTATAATATTATAATTAAATTATATTAAGTGATTATAAAAAAATAAGGGATCTCATATAATCCGACAGTTATCACGTGATTTAATCAAAGAGTATATTAAAAGTGTTGGAAGCGGATCTCTTGAATCTATATTTGATGGTATATTTGACGAAATAGATAGGAGCCTTGACTGATGAAAGCAACAATATACATTATATTTATCTTATTTATATTGTATTTTCATGATTATTTATTTGTTTTTATTAAATTGCCTAATAATAATGATAGCTTAAAAAAACATATATTATTGACTATTGTTTATTTTCTTATTTTTTGTATGATTGCCTTTATAGATTATTTGTTTACGATATTAACTTTCCCATTTTTTTCTAGTTGTAATAAGCCATTAATGCAATTTGTAAGATGGTTTTGTGTTATTGGTGAAGGATTGAGTCTTTTGATTAGTGGTATAATATTTATAATTTCAGTTTGTAATATAGCTGCTGTTCATACTTTTAACGATATTAAAAAAAGAAGCAAAATTACATTAAAAAAAATTGGATTAATTGAACCGATTAAGAGAAGAACTAAAAAAAGAAATGATAAACTTAGATTAAAATACAAAGATAATATTGAGAGAATTCATGTTAAAACTTTTAGGGATATGGGAGAAATAAGATATTTTACTCGTACTGAAATTGCTTATTTAACATTATGGACATTTTTTTGGATTGGTCTTTTAGTGTTAATTCTTGTTTTAAATAGTAAAATTTTAATTCCTAAGTGGTTTCTAATTTTAAGTGTCTTTCTTTCATTATTGATTGGTTTTATTTCATTTGTTTTTTTAATTATTGTTATTGGTTACAAAGATTATATAAAAAAAGGTGGCAAGGAAAAAAAATATGAATTATATAGTGATGGCACTTATTCAATAGAGTATGTCGAAAACGAGGATGATACAGAAAACGAGGATGATACAAATGAGTAATTAAATTAAAAAACTAAAAGATGCAATGGATGAGTCAAATAATATAGTCATATTTTAAGGTGCTGGATTATCTACAAATTCAGCTAAACATGATTTTAAATCAGCTGATATTTGAATAGTTAAAACTAATTATAAATATTCAGTTGAAGAAATATTATCTCATTCATTATAGTAAATTATACAGATAAATTTATAATTTATAATATCATAAAATACCCCTAAGTCTTTCTAGATTACTCTAGTGTAACTTTAGGGGTATTCTTTATTTATAATCAGATTATTTTATTATAGTTTTTTCCATAATTCTCTTTTTTTTATGTGATTTTATGTTATAATTGATATTGTATTTTTTACAGAGTAGTAAGGCTACGTTAAGCATTATACCATGGGTAGTTGGGTATAATTCAACACATATCGTGGCGCTGGCTTTACGCGACCGCTGTAGTTTCTATAGCGGACCTTAAATTGGGAGGTCTATATGTTTTTTAAGGTTCTTAAAAAGAGAGTTATTTTTTTAATTGTAGTTTTATTATTTTCAAGCCTACTTGGCTATTTTGTTTGTGATTTTTTCTATAATGACAATTTCAGTTATTATGAATATGAATTAAAATTAGATAATTATGATGAATATTATTTTTCTAATGATTTTTATAAAGAACAAGAAAATAAAATATTAACATATAATAAATATGTATCTGATAATCCAGATTTAAAATTAAAAACTATTTATTATAGTACACAAACAAATTATCAAGTATTATATAATAATTTAAAAATCGAAAAAATTGATGATACAAAAGTTATATTAAAATTAAAAAAGAAGACCTTTGATGATACATTCGCATCAAAAAGCCAAAAATTAAATGAAGGAAAAGAAAAAGCATATAAAACATTTAAAGCTATATATGATAATGGTATAACTTATAAAAATAGCCAAAATGAAGAAATAATAATTAATGTTAATTCTATAAATGTAGATAAAGATAATGGATTAGTTAATAGAATAAACCCATATATAGCTATGGCTATAGTAGGTATATCTTTAGAATTAATAACAATCCTTGTAATATTTATTTTATATAAGAAAAATAAATTAAAAGATGATGATTTTAAATATGATAATATAGAATATTTTAAAACACCATTTCATAAACAATATTGGATAGAATCTAAAAATTTTATCAATAAAATATCTAAACTTGCAACAATCGCAACCCTATTTGCCCTAATGTTTGCAGCAAAAGCAATCAAGCTTCCTACAGGATTTGGAAGCCTAGGATTATCATTTTCATTCTTATTCTTTGCAGCTATATCAATGCTATATGGACCACTATGTGGTATATCAATAGGTTTTATATCTGATATATTAGGATTCTTTGTATTCCCTACAGGAATGCCATTTCATTTCGGATATACAATAGATGCAATGCATGCAGGATTTATCTATGGTATTTTCTTCTTTAAGACTAAAATAACATTTAGAAGGGCATTCTATTCAAGATTATATGTAAATATAATTGTAAATGTAATTTGTGGTTCAATTTGGTGGTCACAATTAAATAATTTTACAATTGATGCATTTTTCAATTATATGTTTTTAATATCTCTACCTAAAAATTTAATATATTTAATACCACAAACAGTAGTATTATATTTTGTATTAAAGGCTGTAGAAAGAATTAAAAAACCATTTATGAAAGATGAATATAAAGATATTGAAGAAATAGATGAAATAGAAGAAGTAAAATAAAAAAGGGGTTAACCCCTTTTTATTTTTGGATATTAAATGCATATGCTTCATAATATGCCATAATTCTACCTTTAGATGTTATATAATCTAAATTACTAATTAAATTAATATTATTTTC
>CADBQV010000260.1 GCA_902796895.1 uncultured Erysipelotrichaceae bacterium
GCAGAAGACCCTAAGGAATACGCAAGAATTGAGCGTGAAATTAAGGAAATGCCTAATTACTTTAGTGATTATGACACAACGGTTCATTTCATTTCTTTAGAGGAATTAAAGAAAAACCATAATGGTATTCCTCATGGTGGCTTCGTAATTAGAAGTGGTAAAACTTCTGATGGAGTTAATCATATCGTTGAATATAGCTTAAAACTAGATTCAAACCCAGAATTTACTGGTTCAATTTTAGTTACATACGCTCGTGCACTTAAAAGAATGTATGATAGATCTGATTATGGTTGTAAGACAGTATTTGATGTTGCACCTAAGGATTTATCAAAGGAATCATATATTGATTTATTAAAGCACACATTATAATTATAAAAATCATTGGCAAGCCCAATGAATTTTTTTGCCGATTTTACTCAAAAGCACTTAAATTTAATACATTTATTGAAAAAATGACAATAAAGTATTAATATATAATGGAGTAATATTAAATAGGTGATATTATTATGAAGAAAAAGTATGATAAATTAGGTGGTATTTCATTAAGATTAATTAATACTTTAGCTATAATAGTAGCTAGCTTATTTTCTGTATTATTATTGATTTCTATTTATTTGCTAGCAAATGGTTATCATAGTCTTAATGATTACACTTTAGAATATATGAATTGGGAAAAGAATGCTGAAGGATTAGAGCTTGCAAGTGACTATCTATCAGATAATGTAAGAAGCTTTGTAATCCAAGAAGATAAAAAATTTTTAGATAATTATTTTAATGAAAAAAATGTATCTAAAAGAAGAGATAATGCAATTAATACATTAGAACATAGATTTAAAGGTACTGAAACATTTGAAAGCTTATCAAAAGCTATGGAAAAATCAGTTGCCTTAATGCAAGTTGAATATCATGCTATGAAATTAGTTATTTTATCTAATGGATCTGATATTAATTTATATCCAGTTGAAATAATTGAATATAAATTACCTGATAATGAAATTTCACTTTCAGATGAAGAAAAGAAGGATTTAGCTATTGATTTAGTATTTAATGATTATTATGTAAATGAAAGATCATTAATAACAGAAAGTGTTGAAAAAGCAGTAGAATCATTAGATAAATTATTAAAAGATAATATTAATAAAGCTAAAGAAGATTTAAAAAATATAATGGTATTTCAACAAGTAATTATATTATTATTAATTTTATTCTTAATATCTTTCTTTGTAATATTAAATATAAGTATTGTCTTACCACTTAAAAATGGCTTAAACAGTATTATAAATGATAATTTATTAAAGGTAGAAGGTATAAAGGAATATAAATATTTTGCTCAAAAATATAATGATATAAGAATAAAAGAAAATGTTTATAATAACATGCTTGAATATGAAGCAGAACATGATAAATTAACTGGCTTATATAATAGAGCAGGTTATGATTTAATTTGTAAAGACTTAGATTTAAATAATATTGCATATATCTTAACTGATATTGATTATTTTAAATTAGTAAATGATAAATATGGTCATACAGTAGGAGATTTAGTATTAAAAAGAGTTGCTGATACATTAATTGAAGAATTTAATGGTAATGTATATGTATCTAGAATTGGTGGCGATGAATTTTCAATCATCATTAAAGAATATAATTATCAAATGAATGAAGACATACGCTATAAAGTAAAAAGAATTAATACTAAATTAAATAAACCAAAAGGTAATGTTCCTAGTGTAACATTAAGCTTTGGTGTATCTATATCAGAAGATGAAGATACAATAAATACAATCTTTAAAAAAGCTGATGATGCATTATATGAAACAAAGAAAAATGGTAGAATGAATGTTTCATTTTACAAAAACTAATATTTAAAATGGTATGATTATTCATGCCATTTTTTAAAAAATATTAAATAATATTTTCATTTATGATAAAATAATATTGAGAGTTACGGTTTAAAAATTAAAATATAAAACATATCTGGAGGTTTTATATATGAAAAAAAGATATATTCCAATCATTTTAATGATGTCATTATTTTCATATTCTTTATCATCATGTAACAGTGATAATAACAATAATGATCCAATAGAAACTACTGAAACATATAAATATGAAATTAAAATAGATCTAGATGGTGGAACATCACAAAAAATCACGTCAAATGTAATTAATACTAATGAATTTAGTGTTAATATATTACCATTTGATGTTAAAAAGGATAATCTAGCATTTAAAGGATATGAATTAAATGGTATTAAAGTATATGATGAAAATAAAAAAGAAATAAATACATTTAGAATAACAACTCAAATGACATTTAAAGCAATATTTAGTGAGGATGTTAATCTTAATATTAAATATTCATTATATAATCCTAAAACATATGCTTTAGTAAGAGTGTATGATAATGTCCCACAAGCAATTGGTAATTTTAGTGAATCAAAAACATATAAATATAATGATAGTGTAGTTTTAAATGCTAAAACATTTGAAGGCTATGAATTTTTAGGCTGGTATAAAAATGATAAAGAAGAATCAAAAGATCCTAATTATAAAATTGAAGGCTTGAAAAAAGACACTACACTAGAAGCAAGAATTGCATATAAGATGTATAATGTAAATATTTCAACAAACAATAAGGATGCAGGTTTAGTTTTAATAAAAAATAATGATTCTTTAGATTTTAAAGAAACAGATTTAAATGAATCTTTTTATAAAGAAAATGTTACAGTCATTGCGAAAAGTAAAACTGAAAAAGAATTTTATGGTTGGTTTTTAGGAGAAGAATTAGTATCAAAAGATTTAGAATATACATTTGAAATGCCTAAATCTAATATTAATTTAACCGCAAGATGGAATTTATTTAAAATTGAATATGACCTAGATGGTGGCATAAATGATATAAATAATCCATTAACATTTTCAAATGATATGGATTCAATTACATTATATGATGCTAAAAAAGATGGTGCTATATTTGCAGGCTGGTATTTAGATGGTGAAAAAATAGATAAATTAGATGTTAAAAATATCAAGAAAAATATTACACTAAAAGCTAAATGGGATTCATATAAATTAACTACATCAACTAATATATTAAATGCTGGTGTAATAACTAAATATAATGAAGAACAGGTTATAACAGGCACTAAAGCATTAATTGAAGCTAAAGCTAATTTAGGATATAAATATTTAGGTTTATATGATAAAGAAGGTAATTTAATAACCATAGATTCAAGCTATGAATATACTATGCAAGCTTATGACATGGAAATTGTTGCATATTTCGAAAAAGACGAAATAATGGATGATTATGAATTTATTAGTACTGATAAAACATGTAAGATAACTAAGTATGTTAATGAAGAAAAAACTACAGATACACTACCTCAATTTGTAACTGAAATAGGTGATAGTGCCTATAAG
Organism: uncultured Erysipelotrichaceae bacterium; assembly: GCA_902796895.1. Taxonomy (GTDB): domain Bacteria; phylum Bacillota_I; class Bacilli_A; order Acholeplasmatales; family Anaeroplasmataceae; genus Anaeroplasma. The sequence goes on from CADBQV010000260.1 coordinate 3,427, forward strand.
AATAGTAATATTGATACTATATATTTACCAATAGGTATCACATCAATTTATAAAGATGCATTTAATAATAAATTAAAGAATGTTTATTATGATGGAAATATGAATAATTGGTTAAAAATTAGTTTTGAAAATATTAATTCTAATCCAATGACATATGCTAATAATTTATATTTATTAAATAATGAATCTTATGATTTATTAAATGATGAAATAACTATATCAGATGATATAACTAAAATAAATCCATATGCATTCTCGGGATTTAATAATTTAAAAAAGATTAATATTTCAAATAATGTTATTGAAATAGGTCAATATGCATTTAATAAATGTACTAACTTAAAAGAAATCAATATACCAAATAATATTGAAATAATAGAAGAATATACATTTAATAATTGTGAAAGCTTAAATAATATAATATTACCTAATAATTTATTAAGTATTAAAAAAGGTGCTTTTATAGGCTGTAATTCATTAGAAGAAATAAAGATACCTGATAGTGTTACAACTATATCAGATTCAGCATTTGAAGGCTGTAAGAATTTAATGAATGTTGAATTATCTGATAATTTAACTATCATATCTAAATATTTATTCCAAGGTTGTGAAAACTTAGAAAATATTAGATTAAAATCTAATATAATAAGTGTTAAAGAACAATCATTTGTAGGCTGTAAGAATTTAGCAAATATTTATTATGATTCAGATATTAATGGTTATCTAAATATATCATTTTTAAAATCTGATATATTAGCTAATGGTGCTAAATTATATTTTATCGATAAAGAAAATAAAGATGATAGCATAACATATGGTAATAATAAATATAAATTATTTGATGAATTTAATGTTAGTGATAATATAGAAATTGGTAAATACCAATTCTATGGATATCAATATTTTAAAAATATAATTATATCTAATAATATTAAATTATTTGGTGAATCAGCATTTGAAAATGCTAAAACTATAAAGCTTGAATTAGTTAAAAAGCCTGAAAATTATTCAGATAGTGCATTTAAAGGCTTATTAACAAATGAAGCTAAAATAACTACTGAATTATTAGATTTAATTGATACATCTAATTTAGAAAAAATAGAATTAATAAGCGGTTCATCAATTAAAGATGAAGCATTTAAAGATGCAAC
>CADBQV010000261.1 GCA_902796895.1 uncultured Erysipelotrichaceae bacterium
GAAAGAGGAGTAGAAGAAAAACAAGATATGTCTAAAGATGAATTTATTGCTAGAATGATTGAAGAAGCAAAAGTTCCTTCAGATAGACAATAATGAAAAAAAAGTAGGATTGTTTAGTCCTACTTTTTTTCAATTGTGTTACAATTTATTGAAAATCTCTAGTAATATGATAAATTTTTTGATTATATTGTATAATTATATTAAATAAAAAGAGGGGGATAGTATGAAAAAAATTAATAAAATAAAATTTGCTTTAGTTCTTGTTTTTTTTGCTTTTTTAATTAGTTTTGCAAATGTTTATGCAAAAAATCCAACTACTAAATATGGTAGATTTTTAAATAGCGGTGATGGACAAAATCATGGAATTAATTTTGATATTGAGCTTACAATCGCAGGTGCTAGTGGGTTTAATACACATAAATTTAATGTTACTGATCTTGAAATGGAAAATTTAAATTTAAGTGGAAAGCCTGCGTTTTGTAGTGATCATTCAAAGAAAAATGAAGTTGCTTCAGACTATGAGACCGCTGAACTATTTTATCCTGGCGTAAATGGTTATGATGAAGTTTTAGCTAGAATATTATACTATGGTGCCGGTGGACCAGGAGATGTTACTGGTGGTGGTGTAGATGATGATAGATCATATTTTGCTACTACTTGGGTTATAAATCGCTTTTATGGAAATACTCCAAAGACTCAATCTTCATATAATTTTATATACAATAATCTTGCTCCAGCTAAAAGATTATTAGATGCAGTAAATGAGGAAAGAAGTGTACCAGATGATTTTGCTTATGTTGTATTTACACCAGATGATGATGAATTACAAGTAATATCAATGGCTGCAGGTAGCGTTCCTAAAAATGGGAACTTAGAAATAGTAAAGAAAGATAATTATGGAAAAGTAAAAGATGATGCTACTTTCCATATTACTGGTCCTGGTGGAACTTGGGATAGAACAACAAATGGAGGAAAAATAGTAATTAATGATATACCAACCGGTACATATACAATTACTGAAACACAGTCTCCTAATAATATGAATAATGAACCAGTTAATAGAACTGTTAATGTTGAAGTAAAACCTGGTGAAACAATTACTTATACAAGAGTAAATAATTATCAAAGAGGTTCAGTAAGCCTTACTAAATATGATTCTATTAATAGAGGTGCTACAAAAGGTGATGCTTCACTTAAAAATGCAGAATTTGAATTACATGCTTCAGGCGAAATAAAAGAAGGTGAAACAACAGTTTATGCTGCTGACGCACTTGTAGCTAAAGTTGTAACTGATGAAAATGGTGAAACACCAAAAATAGAAAATTTACCTATAGGTAACTATTATTATATAGAAACAAAAGCTTCAGAAGGATTTTATATTAATACTGACAGAATTCCTGTAAGTATTACTTATGCTGGACAATATGCTAGTGCTGCTACAGAAGGGCATAATGAAGCTCCTGAAGAACCTGAGTATAATACTTTAACAATAATAAAGAAAATGAGTGCAACTTCTAACACTCCAGAAAAGAAGCTTGAAGATTGCGAATTTACAGCAACTTTAAAATCTGATCCTACATTTAAATTAAAAAGTGTATATTTAGGTGATGGAAAATATGAAATTAGAGAAATGCCATATGGTTTATATACAATTGAAGAAACAATTGTAAATCCATATACTTTAAAAATGTATGATTTTGATATTAATATTAAAGAAGGAGATAAAAAGAGAGGAACATATAAACCTATAGAAGGAATACATGTTTCTGAAGATACATCTTTAAATTCATCAGGTGATATAGTTGATACTTCCAAGGTTATGACTATTAAAATTAGAAAAGTTGATTCTAATAGAGTCGACGATGATAGAGTAGATTTTACACAAGGTGACGCACAATTAGAAGGTGCAAAATATCAAATATATGAGTACAATGAGGAATCTCAAAGTTATGATAAGGAAGTTTATTCAATAACTGTAGATCATAAAGATGAGGATGGATATTGGTGTGCTGAATCCGAAGAACTTCTTGTTGGAAAATATATGGTTAAAGAAATGACTGAAAAATCAGAAGATGGTTATGATTATTCTTATGCTAAAGGATATTTGGTTGATCCTCAATCATATTATTTTGAGGTTAAACCAGAAGAGCAACAAGAGAGACTTTCTAAACATCATAGTGTTTCTAAAGAAGAAGTAGTAAGAGGTAGAGTTTATATACGTAAAGAAGATGAAGATAGAAGCAATATAGAATTTCAAAATGATTCAGATAAAAATCCGGCAGCAGGAGCTGTAATGAGACTATCTTTAGATTCAAATCCAGATATATACTATGAAGTTACTTTAGATGAAAATGGATATGGCGAATTCATCGAAACAAATGATGAAATACATAAGTCTACAGCTGTTCATAATAGTATAGATTATTATCCAAATACTATTCCTTATGGACAATATACAATAACTGAGCAAGAAGAAGGAACTGCTACAAAGAGAACTAATTTCTATACTCAACCAGAACCTGTAGATATAGAAAAACAAGATGAACTTGAATTTAGAATTGAAATGGATATACCTGTTCCTGTGTGGTTAGAAATAGTTAAAAAGGATGCAGATACTGCAAAGGTTGTAAAAATTCCTAATGGAAAATATAAAATCTGGGATATAGATGCAAAAGGTTTTGTAAAAATGAATGTTTATCCTTCAAATGTATTAACAGAATTTGAATCTAATGAAGAAGGTAAATTAATGTTACCAGAAAAATTAAATCCTGGAGAGTATATTATTTATGAGACACTTCCGCCAGAAGGATATTATTTGGAAGATGAATGGAGATTACCAGATAATTCAGCAGATTATGGCAATCCTGCAAAAGGTGGTAAAAAAATAAAAATAGATAAAATTGTGACAGGTCTTGATGAGGATGCTGTAAATCCAGGCAATGTTCAAGTTGGACAGTATCAATACAGTGTAGATATTACTGATACTCATCTAAGAGTAAATCTAATAGTTGAGAAAAAAGGTGAAAAACTATTAAATTCAACTAATAGTACTGCTACTTATACTACTACTGATGAAGAAGTAGTAAAACTTTCAACAACAGTTCCTGTATATGAAGTTGTAGGACTTGCAAATGTTAAATTTGAATTATATGCAAACAAAGATATTGTTGATGCAAATGGCGATGTGAAAGCATCAGAGGGAGATCTTGTTGATATATTCACTACAAATAGTCAAGGTATTGGACAATCTAGATTAGATTTATATCCAGGTGAATATAGATTACATGAAGTATCTGCACCGTCAGGATATGTGCTTTCAGAAGATAAAGTGGTATTACTAGAAAATAAAAATTATTTAGTTAAATCTCAATCTACAAAGACAACTGTAGTAGATCAAAGACAAAATTTAAATATTGACTTTATAAAAACTTTTGAAGAGCCAGAATATATTACTGGTATTGAAGAAAAATATGCAGTATTTGGTGTATATGTAAAAGAAAATATAAATAATTATAATGGTACACCAACTCTATTTGCAGATGATTTAGTTGAAATATTAACTCTTACAGGAGATAATTCGGTTGCTTCATTAACAGCTGATCTTCCAGAAGGAAAGTACTATGTAAAAGAATTATATGCTGCATTTCCTTATAGTGTTAATGATAAAGCATATGAATTTGAATTAAAATATAATGGAAATAAGCCAGAATATAAGGTTCCAACTACTGTTGAAATTCCAAATACTATTGATTATAGTACAGTATTATTTGTTAAAGTTTCTAAAACTTCAGATGATAATTTGGTTATGAAGGGCAATAAACTAGAAACTTCAAGTAATTTAGATGAAAAGATGAATAAGGCTGTTGAAAAATTAAAAGAAGTTGGTGTTGAAAATCTTGATTCAATGAAAGAAGCTATAAATAAATTTTATGAAGAAAATGATATCAAAGTTGTACCACAAGCAACTTATGAAATTTGGTTAAATGAAAAGGGTACTAAAAAATTAAGTCAGATAAATAATGACGGAAAAGTTACTCCGGCTACATTTACAACAAATGAATCTGGTGCTTTTGCAATAGTAGGAATTCCAAAAGGAGAATACTATTTAAAAGAAATTAAAGCTCCTGAAGGCTATGAAGCAAATGAAAAACCTACTAAATTTGTGATTTCAGATATTGATGTTGGTGCTACTATGTATCAGACAATAATAGAAGAAGTAACAGATTCTACACTGTTACATAAAACAGATATATATACTGGAGAAGATGTTCCAAATTGTGAATTTGAAATTCAAGATAAAAATGGCAAAGTGCTTCTACATTCTGTTACAGATGATAAAGGATTAGCATGGATTCCACAAATTATGTTTGAAGATGGTGAAACATATTATTATGTTGAAAAAAATGCTCCGGATGTATATAAAGAAGATGGAAAGCTTTATGTTTTAAATACTGAGCCTCATGAGTTTATCGCTAAGATAGATAAAGATGGTAAATGGATTGCAGATAGAATAGAAGTTGAAAACTTAAGACCTTTAACAGAAGTAGAATTAATTAAAACAGATGATGAAGGAAATAGAGTTCCAAACTGTAAATTCGAACTTAAGAGTGTGGAAGATGGACTATATTATGAGACAGGTGTTACAGATGAAAATGGTATATATGTATTTAAAGATGTACCAAAAGGAGAATACATATATACAGAGTTAGAAGCTCCAGAAGAATATGAGATAGATACAACTCCACATGAAATATATGTAGAAGAAGAAAAAATGGTAATAGAGTTTGTAAATACAGGAGATATTCCAGTAATAGCTTTAAGTGTAGTTGCACTAGTAAGTGTTCTAGGAATTACATGTTTTGTATTTAAAAAATCTAAACAAAATTAATTAAAAAAAGACTGATGCTTTTATGCATCAGCTTTTTTATTTGACATAATTCTAGTAATATAGTATAATTATAATGTATTATAAATGGAGGTAATGCATGGATTAATATCCGTTTAATA
>CADBQV010000262.1 GCA_902796895.1 uncultured Erysipelotrichaceae bacterium
TATTAACCTTTAGAGAAATGTTAATAGAAGATATGAATAGTGGTATGAATATAATAAAGCATATTTATAATAAGCATTCATATTTCTTAATTGATGAATCACAAGATACATCACCATTTCAAACTGAATTATTTTTATATTTAACATCTAAAAATAAAGCATTGAAGATGGAAGATTGTAATCCAATGCCTGGTTCTTTATTCATTCTTGGTGATCCTAAGCAATCTATTTATAGATTTAGAGGAGCAGATGTACCATCATATTTAAAAACAAGAGATTTATTTAAAAATGTATTTGATCAAAATGAAAATGAAGTATTACTTATGACTCAAAATTTTAGATCTCATATTGATATGATTAAATATTTTAATAAAGTATTTGAAAAAATGGATAATTATGAACAAATACCTATAGAAAAAGGAATTGGTGGAACCTTTGGATTATATAAATATGATAATTATATTAATGTAATTAAAAAGATGTTAAATAATCCTAATTATAAAGTTAAAGTTAAAGATAACAATAGAAAAAAAGATGAAGATGGATTGTCTTTACCTATATTTAAAGATTTTATGATTATTACAACTAATAAAGAAAAGCATGATGAAATCATTAATGAATTAAGATTGAATAATATTCCATGCTATACAGAAGGAAGCTTTAGCATTAGTGATAATGATGCGATAAAATCTGTATATGCAATATTTAATTATATTGTAAATAAATATGATATAAGCAAAGGTGCCTTAAAGGATTTACTTACAAGCCCAATATTTAATTTTAAATATGATGAAATTGTAGATATAAATTTATCTAATCTAGATGAAAAAACAAAAAAATATTTAGATATAATTGATAATTTATCAGATATAAAAAATCCAATTGTTTTATATGAAAAATTATTAAATCATATAGAATTATTTAAAAGAATAGATTTTATTAATATGGAATATGCATATTTTATATTAGAAGCCTTAAAGGATGCATATAATAATGCAGTAATATCTAATAATTTAGACGCCTTATTATTTATTGAAGATATAATCAATAAAAAGCAAGAAAGAATTATGAGCATGGATTATAAACCAAATGCCATAATGCTTGCAAACCTACATAAGGTAAAAGGCTTAGAGGCTCCGATTGTTATACTTATTAAAGCTGGAGTTAATAATAATAAAAAGGCAACTATTAGAATGGATTATGTTAATTCTAATTCTTATATAATGAATACAGATAGTAATAAATTTAATGGAATTACATTTTATAATATAAAAACATCAAAATTTGAAAATGAAGAATCATTAGAGGTTGAAGAATCTAAAAAAGAAGAAGATAGATTAAGATATGTTGCCGCAACACGTGCGAGAAGCTATCTATTTATAAATGATTATGGTAAAAGCTATTGGAAAAATCTAATAACAGATGATTTTTTAGATTTTGATGAATCAAATATAGATGATATAATACCAGATTCATTTGAAATAGACTTTGCATTTAGTAATAAAAATAATAATGAATTTAATAACCAAAATTCATATAATATAAAAAGCCCAAGTAAGTTATTACATGATAGAGTAAATAATAAATTTAGTGAAATAGATGAAAATAAAGATTTAAAAATTGATTCAAGATTAAAGGGTACTATAATTCATAGAATGCTTGAATTAATTGTTGTATCTAAATTTATGAATAAAAAAGAAGATATTATTAATTTTATAATTAATGAATTTAATTTAAATGATGATATTAATTATCATAAATTATTAAATGATGTATATGATACTATGTATAATGGTGGCTACATTCAAAAGAATGGAATTTTTAATGATTTATTTAGTGTCTTAAAGAAATCTAATTGTTATTGTGAAATACCTTTTTCATATAAAAATGGAAATGATATATGGTATGGTAATATAGATTTATTATTTAATTATGATAATAATTGGTATATTATAGATTATAAAACAAATTATGAGGATGAAAATCTAGATATAGAATATAAAAACCAATTAGAAGCATATAAAGATGCATTGAAAGCTTTAAAAAATATTGATGCGAAAACTTATATATATCATATAGGATAAGAAGCCAGATGGCTTCTTATTTTATTTATAAAACAAAAAAAAGAGGCATAAGCCTCTTAAAATCTTAAGTGGGGCGCATAGCAGGACTCGAACCTGTGAATGACGGAGCCACAATCCGCTGTGTTAACCAACTTCACCATATGCGCCATAAAATAAGATGTGCGATTATTATTATACACAAAATATTTTTTTTGTAAAGTGAAAGTTATAAAAAACTGAATTATAAATTCACTTTTTATTACTAAATAGCTATTTCTATTGTAATTTATTAAAAAAATGTTAAAATAATTAGTGATATTTTATTAAAAGAGGTAGTAAAATGAGTAAGTTTATTTTGAAAATTTTATATGCTGCCATCATATTAATTATATCAGTATTTGCTGGTATGATATTTTTTAACACATATAGGGCAGAACATATAATTGAAATGGCAGTTACATCAGTAAAAAATAGTGATTATAGTGAACTTGCCCATATATTTGGTGGCTTGTATTATGATGAAAAAATTGAAAAATTATTTGTAAATAATAATACAGATGAAACTAAAGACAATAAATTTGAAATGGCAGTATTTCCTGCAATAAGCGAAGAATTATGTGAATATAAATTAGAAGGAAATGAGAAAAAAAGTGTTTATCATAAATTCGATAAAGCATATTCATTCTATATTTTAGATGTATCTAATACAGTTCAAAGAATTAAAAGAACTCAAGGTGAATATCATATTAATGATTATGGTTTAAAATTCTATGGTGAGGATAATAAATCATATATTTATAGATTTACAGTAAACGCAACAACTAATGAATCATATTATGTAGCAACAGATTTAGGAGATACATTTAAAACTAAAAATGATTCAATATTAAACAAAAGTAGAGATCTAACAGTTAATTATACTAATTATGGTTTTATCAATTGTTTAATTTCTGAATCTAAATTAAATGCAATTAAAGAAATACTTGCATCAGATATCTTATCTTTTAATTTATGTGATAGTAACGGTGAAGATGTATTAGCTAAATCTATAGATTATACATTTAATTTTACAGGTGAAACAGAAGATAAATTCTATCAAAATAAAACAATTAGTAATTTAATTGATTCATATAATAAATTCTTCCCATATTATGATTTCCATACTTATAATCCAAATAAAGATTATAGTGTATCTCAACCAGTTATAGGTCAAGAATTAGATGATACAGAATATGAAAGACAAGTAAGAATTATTAATAGAGTATCAGATGATTTAAAAGAAAGCATTAGCCAAAAAACAATTGATACAAAAATAATGACAGCAATGACTGAAGATGAATTAATTCCTTCAAGTTTTAAAGTAAGTGCTGGATTTAAAACTGCAGGTATTATCGCATTAATTTTAGTTGTAGCATTCGTAATTTATATGTTATTATTCCACTTCCAATTCATAAGAAGTGTAATATTTAGAGAAAATAGACATACACAAATTAGAGCTAAAATACCTAATAAAGAAATTGTTGAAGATAAAAAGAATATGCGTCCTAAGCAAGAACCTAAAAAGCAATTACCAAATAAAAAAGATAATGCTCTAATTGATGCAAAGGATAATCAAACTACAAAGTCAAAAGAAAATGATAATGTAATTGAAGCAAATGAAACTGATTTAAAAGATGGTGAATAAAAACCATCTTTTTTTTTATATTAATGTATAATATAAAAACTTGCATAATGACATTAATAATGTTAAAATTGATTGTGAATTGGACGGTGTAATATATGGGGAAAACTTCAGCTTCTATTAAATTAATTCAGCTTTTATCAGCAAGGGGAGATTATGTTTCTACAATTGAAATATCAGAGGTATTAAATACTAATAAAAGAAACATAAGAGAATATATAAAAGAAATTGAAGAAGCAGGATATATAGTTGAATCAAAAAGAGGCTTAACAGGTGGTTATAAGCTTGTTTCAAGCAGTAATTTACCATCTATTAAATTATCATTTGAAGAAATTGATATTATTAAAGATGCTAATAATTATTTATTAAATAGCGAATATAATAATAAGATGGAATTTGATTCAATCGTAGGTAAAATATTATCTACAATATTACATAAGGATGAATTTGATATGATATCATTTATAGATAGATTCCCTCTATCTATGGATAAAACTGAATTAATTAATAGATATATAGCTATTAATAATGCAATATCAGATCAATATAAAATTGAATTAGAATATAGAAATAATAAAAATGAATTAAGTAAATATACTATTAATCCATATAAATTATTTACATATAATGGTAATTGGTTTTTACTTGGTTATAATGAAGATATAATGAAATTTGGTTATTATAAATTAAACAGAATCGAAAATTATTATAAAACAAGATATCATTTCATTAAAATTAATGATTTTGATGAAAGAGATTATTTAGATGAATTTGGAATGACAAGAAATGGTGAATTCATTCATGTTGAATTTATATTAACTAATTTAAATGTCGCAATAAAAGAAAGAATATATGGTAAAAACCAAGTAATAGATGAAATCGATGATAATACAATAAAATTATCATGTGATATGCAAAATAAGGATATGATTAAATCCTTTGTTATGTCATTTGGTTCTAAAATTAAAATATTAGAACCATTATGGTTAAAAGAAGAAATAAAAGAAGAATTAATTAAAAGCTTTGAGGTTTTAGATAATGATTAAAAATGTGTTTTTTGATTTTAATGGAACATTAATTAACGATGTTAATTTATGTATTGATCTATTAAATAAATTTTTAGAAAATCAAAATAAAAAATTAGTAACAAAAGAAAGATATAAAGAAATATTTAGATTTCCAATACAAGAATATTATAGACTTGCCGGTATTGATTTTAATATTGAATCATATGAATCATTATCAATAAAATTCATAGAAGAATATCAACCAAAAAGCTATTTATGTGGCTTATATGATGGAGTATATGAAACATTAGAATTTTTAAAGAATAAAAATATTAATTTATATGTTTTAAGTGCATCTGAAATTAATAATTTAAAAAAGCAATGTGATATGTATAAAATATCTGGCTTTTTTAAAGAAATTATTGGACTTGATAATATTCATGCCGCATCTAAAATTGATGTAGCTAAAGAATATATTAAAAACCATAATATAAATCCAAGTGAAACTATATTTATAGGTGATACACTTCATGATGTAGAGGTGGCAGATGCGATTGGTGTTAATTGTTTTTTAGTTTCATGTGGACATCAAAGTGTCAATGTATTAAAACAAGCTAAAAAAACAATTATTGATGATATTAATGTCTTGAGGTTATATTACGATGAAATATTTAATAGATGAAAATTTTAAAGATTTTAAATTAGATGAATTCCCATATGACAAATTCCATACTGCACTTGGTGAATACCATCATATTGTTCAAGAAGGATATTATGGTAATTTTTATGACCCAATTCCACTTCATCAGTGGAGAAGTACTGATGGATCATGGCTTATTACTGAAGAAGATGGTAAAAGATATTTAGAACAAAATAGAGGAGATACAGCCCACGGTGCTTTTAAAAATGTCTTTGCCACTTTAGTTCATAAGGAAGTATTATATTCAACATATGTATTAGAATATAGTGTAAGATTATTTTCTAATAATTTATGTGGTATGGCATTTAGCTATCATACATCAAGGGATTATTATGCTTGCTTCATTGATAAATGTGGTATTTATCTATATAAAAGATATGAAGAAACTTTAGAATTAATAGATAAATACGATATTGAAATTGATGACTTAAAAACATATAGAATTAAAATATGTACTGGCTATTATACTAGTATTTATTTAGATGGAGTTAAAGTAATAAATCATAAAATTGATTTTAAATATCAAACTAAAATTGCCTTTGTATCAAAGGCATTAGCTAGATTTAGTGATTTAAAATTATATATGAGTGATTTTGAATATAAAGAGCATTTAAAAGAATTAAAGGTAGACGAGAAGAGATTAGAAAATAAAAAATTATTATATCCTAAGCTTAAATTAATTCATCAAATTGATTTAAAGAATTTTGGTTCAGGTAGACAGCTTAGAATCGCAAATGTTGATGGAAAAACTATCTTTGTTATTGCTCAACATCAAAAAAGATATATAAGAGATTCTTTCGCATCTATTTCATGTCTTACAGCATTTGATATTAATTCAAATGTCTTATGGCAAATAGGAGAGCCTAATAATAATTTTTCAAATACATTAATATCTTGTGATTTGCCATTTCAAATTGCAGATATTAATAATGATGGTAAATTAGAATTAATATATGCAAAGGATTTTTATATTAATATAATTGATCTATTAACAGGTAAATTAATTAATAAATTTCCAACACCTATAATAGAGGGTGATCCTTTAGTTAAGGATGAACCATTCATTAGATTAAATGTAGATCAAATTAGAGTTGCTGATTTTGAAGGACTTGGCTATAAAGGCGATTTGATAATTAAAGATAGATATCAAAATGTATGGGCGCTTGATAAAAATATGAATATAATGTGGCGTTATCATAATAAAAATACTGGTCATTTCCCTTATGTTTTTGATTATAATAACGATGGATATGATGAAGTATTTATCGGTTATGATTTAGTAAGCCATAAGGGTGAGATTATATTTGATTTAGAGATGAATAGTGATCATACTGATGAAATTATTTATGCTAAATTAGATAAGGATATGCCTGAAAGATTAATACTAGCATCTGGTAATGAAGGCTTAAATATCGTAAATATGGATGGTACTATATTTAAGCATAATGAAATAGGACATGCCCAAAGAATAAGTGTTGCGAAATACGATAATAAAATTGATGGTCTTCAAATAATGGCAACATCATTTTGGGGAAGCGATGGTATTATAGGTATTTATGATAAATTTGGTAATCTAATTAAAAATTTTGAAATGGAAACATGTGGAAGCCTTGTTTCACCAATTAATTATGATGGTAATCATATTTTAGCATTAACACATGCAGGATTAGATGGAGGCTTATTAGATTCTAATTTAGATATGGTTGTAAAATTTCCAGATGATGGTCACCCTACATTAACTGCAGAAGTATATGATATAGATAATGATGGAATAGATGAAATCATTACATTTGATACTAATAAAATGTATATTTATAAAGCATCAACTTTTACTAAAGGAAAGGATTATATAAAATATCCTTCAGATAGCTTTTCAAATTATAGAGGAGAATATTTATTACCTAAAGAATAATTATGGAAATAAAAGAAATTAAACCAAATAAAGAAGA
>CADBQV010000263.1 GCA_902796895.1 uncultured Erysipelotrichaceae bacterium
AAAAATGCATGTATCCTAAAGGGTGGTAAAGAAGCAATAAATACAAATATTTGTTTAGTTAATATTATTAAAGATTCAATTAAAGATATTATAAATCCTGAATGTGTTAATTTAATTAATTCAACAGATAGAAAAGATACAGATATATTAATTACTAAAAAGGAATATATTGATTTATTAATTCCAAGAGGATCTAAAGGTTTAATTAATTATATTTGTCAAAATGCTAAAATTCCATTCATTGAAACAGGTGCTGGTGTTTGTCATTTATATGTTGAAAAAACAGCTAATTTAGATATGGCAATAAATATTGCGATAAATGCTAAATATCAAAGACCAAGCGTTTGTAATTCAATTGAAACAATATTAGTTGATTATGATATTAAAGATAAATTCTTACCACTTTTAGCTAAAGAATTTAATAAATTAAATATTAAATTAAATGGTTGTAAATTAACTAAAGAAGTAATTGATTGTAATTTAATAGATGATAGTGATTATTATATTGAATATAATGATTATATTGTAAATATAAAAGTTGTTAAAGATTATATGGATGCAATAAATCATATAAATACTCACTCTACAAAGCATAGTGAATCTATAATTTCTGAAAATATGGAAGCAGTATCTAATTTCTATAATTTAGTTGATTCAGCTTGCGTATATCATAACGCATCAACTAGATTTACTGATGGTGGATGCTTCGGATTTGGTGCTGAAATAGGTATTTCAACAACTAAATTACATGCTAGAGGTCCTATGGGATTAAAAGAAATTACAACATATAAATATATAATATCAGGAAATGGACAGGTAAGATAAATGTATAAGCTAGGTATTATTGGTGTAGGTAAGATGGGAAATGCCATCTTAGAAGGAATTATTAGAGCTAAGATATATAGCCAAGCTGAAATATTACTTTGTTTTAATAACAAAGAAACTCAAATGAAATATGAAGCAATGGGATATAATACAACTTTAGAAAATAAATATATTTTTAAAGATTGTGAAATGATTTTACTTGCAATTAAGCCACAAAACTTTATAGATGCAGTAATTGGTTCTAAAGATTATGATTTTAATAAAAGATGTATTATATCAATAATGGCAGGTCTTAAAATGGAAAAAATAGCAAAAGAATTCAAAAATGCTAACATTTTTAGATTAATGCCAAATACACCTGCATTAATTAAAGAGGGTGTAACTACAGTATGCTTTAATAAAGAAAATAATTATACAGATAAGGTACTTGAAATCTTTAATTCAATTGGTAAAGCATATATAATTACAGAAGATCAAATGGATCAAACCCTACCTTTAAATGGTTCAATGCCTGCATATCTATTCTTATTTGCAAAAGCATTTATAGAAATTGCAGTTAAAAATGGCGTATCTTATGATACAGCTAAAGAATTATGCTTAGAATCAATAATATCATCAGCTAAATTAGTCTTAAATTCTAATGACTCAATTGATACATTAATTAATAATGTATGTTCTAAAGGTGGAACTACAGTTAAAGGCTTAAATGAATTATATAATAATAATTTTATTAAAGCTGTTGAAGAATGCTACATAGCTTGTATGAAGCGTTCAATTGAATTATCTGAATAATTTAAAAAATGATTGTCTTAATTGGCAATCATTTTTTTATCATATTTGTTCAGTTTTTAATTCTAATTTTGATATTTTTTTATATTGATATATACATATAAATATTAAAATTATTAATGTAATCGTCCATGAAATAGGGTATGACATGGCAAGGCCTTCAATTGTATGTAGGCCTGGCATTTGGAAAAATACAAATATCCATAAAATTCTAAAGCCACATACACCAATTAAAGATACAATCATAGGTATTACGGAATTTCCCATACCACGAATTGAATATGCTGTTGTATCCATCCAACCACATAAAAAGTATGTTAAAGTTATAATTGTAAGTCTTGATACGGCAGATGTCATAGCGATATTTAAGGCATCGGCTTTTTCAAGCTCATTTAAGTTTTCACCAACACTAGATAAATATAAATGTAATAAAAGCTCTTTAAATATAAATATTATAAATCCTACAATTATATTCATAAGTAATACCCATATATATGAATAAATAATCGATTTTTTGATATTTTCTATTTTACCAGCACCATAATTAGCGGCAACAAATGCTATAGCTGCTTGACTTACACCATTCATTGATGTCCACATGAAGCCCTCTAAAGAACTTGATGCCCCAGAGCCTGATAAAACATATGTTCCAAGTGAATTAACACTAGATTGAATTAAAACATTTGAAATTGAAAATAAAGCACTTTGAATACCTGCAGGAAGACCAATTTTAATGATTTCTAAGGCTTCAGTTTTATAAAATCTTATTTCTTTTAATTTAAATCTTATTACATCATTCGATTTCATTAATATATAAATAATACCTATTGCAGTTAAGCCTTGAGCAATTATTGTAGCAAGTGCTACACCTTTAACATCTAAATGCCAAATGCTTACAAACATTATATTAAAACCTACATTGAAAAGTCCTGCAACAGCTAGTAATATAAATGGTCTTAAAGAATCACCCTTAGCTCTAAATAAGGATGCACCAAAATTATAAATCATTGTAAATGGAACACCTAAAAAATATATTTTTAAATAATCAGTAGATAAATCAATTACCTCATCTGGTGTATTCATCCATCTTAAAAAATATTTAGAAAATATAAAACCAAAAATACCAACAATAATACCAAAAACTAATGAAAAGATCATTGAAGTATAAACTACACGATATCCTTTTTCATAATTTTTAGAACCAACACATCTTGACATTAATACATTAGCACCTACAGATAAGCCTAAAAACAAATTAATAATTAAATTAATTAATGAATTTGTAGCTGAAATAGCAGCAGTAGAATTAGCAGTAGTACCAAATTGATCACAAATAATTAAATCAAATGCGTTATATAATAATTGTAATAAACCTGAAAGGATAATAGGTATAGCAAATATTATTATTTTTTTGAACAAATTTCCATTTGTCATATCTAAATTAATTCTCATTAAAAACCACCTAAACCATTATATCACTAAATAAAAATAAATGAATTAAAAAAGAACAGAAACCTGTTCTTTTTTAATAATTATTCATTTTCTTTTTCTTTCTTATCTTTTTTCTTTTTTTCTACTTCATCTTTAGCTTCTTGAGTCTTTTTAATATATTCATATTGTCTAGTTAAAAATAATATTCTTTTTGCAATATTAATATATGCATTTGCAGTTAAGGCAAAATCAAGTGCTACATCAACTAATTTAGATGTATCATTATTATCAATATTATTTAGCATTTGAAAACTATCACTTACTGCAGTTTCAATCTTTTTATTGTTTCTATCATTAAAATCATTAAAAATATCAGATTTTAAAATGTCAGATGAATATCTATCATCAATTATTTGTTTAACATCAGCAATTGATAAAACTTGCTTTAATGTACAAATCTCTTCAATAATTGCTAAATGCTCTCTATTATATTTTTTACTAATAGGAGAAGGTAAGACCTCACCTTTAACATAATTATTAATCATTGATGGTGTTACTTGCTTATCATCAGATGTTGTTTTAAATATATATAATTGCTTATCTAAATAGCCAATTACTTGTTCCATATATAAATCAATATCTGGCATT
>CADBQV010000264.1 GCA_902796895.1 uncultured Erysipelotrichaceae bacterium
GAAGAAGATACTAAAAAGCAAATTAAGCCTAAATTAAATTTTGAAGCTAAAGAAAATACAGAAGAAGAAATTAAAAATGATGATTTAGATGATGAATTTGTAATGCCTAAATATAATACAGAAGAAAAAGAATTCTCAAAAGAAGATTTAAAGAAAGCTGAAATGGCATTAGATGAAATATTAGGTAGTGAGAATAATAAAAAGGAAGAAAAAGCAGAAAAAGAATATAGCAATCCTGCAGTAGATAGAAGCTTAACAATTGAAGAAGCTATGAGACTTTCTAATGGAGGAAAGACTGTACCTGTTAAAAATGATGATATAAAGCCTGAAATTAAACCTGAGGTAAAAGAAGAAAAGCCTGTAATTAAAAAAGAGGTGAAGCCTGAGGTTAAAGAGAAAAAGCAACAAAGCTATAAAAATTATTCAGTTCCTTATAAAAAATTATTCCCTAAAAGCGAAGGTGGAAATGACTTGCATCCAGTATGGCTAGAAGAGAAGAAAAATATTATTAATAAGACACTTGAATCATTTGGAATTGAAGGTGAAGTTATTAATTATACTAAGGGTCCTGCCTTCACATTATATGAAATAATGCTAGCACCTGGTGTTAATGTTAAAAAGGTAGGTCAAATTACTGATAACTTACAAATGAATTTACAAGTTAAATCAATTCGTGTTTTATCACCAATTCCAGGAAAACCTACAATTGGTGTTGAAGCACCTAATGATAAGGCTGATGTTGTTAAATTCGGTGATTTATTAAGTGATGATTATATTAAAGATGAAAGTAAGCCATTAAAGGTAGCACTTGGTAAGAATATTGATGGTTCACCAGTATTCCAAGATATTACATCAATGCCACATGCTTTAATTGCCGGTGCGACTCAATCAGGTAAATCAGTATGTATTAATACTATATTAGTATCATTAATTGCTAAAAATTCACCTGAAAATTTAAAATTAATATTAGTTGACCCTAAGAAGGTTGAATTATCATTCTATGAGGGCCTGCCTCATCTAGCTACTCCTGTTATTGATGATCCACTTGAAGCAGCAGAAGCTTTAAAATGGGCTTGTGCTGAAATGGATAGAAGATATGAGGTTTTAGCCAGAAATAGAGTAAGAAAAATATCTGATTATTTAGAAAAAAGAAAAGAATATCCATCACTTGAGCCAATGCCATATTATGTAATAGTTGTTGATGAATTCAATGATTTAGTTATGCAATGTGGTCAAGATGTAAATGATTGTATCGTTAGACTTGCTCAAAAAGCACGTGCGGCAGGTATGCATGTTATTTTAGCAACACAAAGACCTACAGTAGATGTTGTTAATGGTACTATTAAAGCAAACATTCCATGTCGTATAGCATTTAGAGTTGCATCAGCTACAGACTCATCTACAATATTAGATGAAATTGGTGCTGAAAAATTACTTGGTCGTGGTGATATGTTAATTAAAAATGATAACGCACCAATTCGTGCCCAAGGTGCATATATATCAGATTCAGAAATAGGTTCTATTTGTGAATATATTACATCTAAATATGATCCTGATTATGTATTTACACATGATGATTTAAAAGCATCTATTTCTAAAAGCCAAAATGGCATTCAAGGAAATGCTAAAGATGCATCTAATGAATCTAATGAATTATTATTCGCTGTTGCAGAATTCTGTGTTGCAGGTAATTCATGTTCTATAAATGCGATTCAAAATAATTTTAATTTAGGATTTAATAGAGCCTCAAGAATTGTTCAATTATTAGAAGAAAAACAAATCGTATCACCAAGATGTGGTACAAAGCCAAGAGAAATATTGGTAGATGATTATAAATTAAGAGAAATCTTTGAAATAGAGGATTAATATAAATGAAGGAAGCAAAAGAAGAAAAAATAAATATTAAAGGATTCTTAATTAAATACATTATCGTCTTTATTTTATTAATATTAGTATCTATTATTGTTTTTATTAATCTTAATAGAGTAATAATGTTTGGTAATGTATTTGGTAGCTTCCTTTCATTTTTCAAAATATTTGGTGTTATATTATTCTTTATAAGCTTAATAATATCGTTAATATATCATATTATTATTCTAACTTATATTTTCTTTAAATATTTAAATGATACAATTGATTTTGAAAAAATAATAAAATTTGATAAGAAAATTGATGTCTTAAATTTTACATTCAAATGCTTAACTACAATACTTTTTATAATGATATTTGTCTCAACACCATGTACTGTAATAGGTGCATCTATGGAAAAGACATTTTATGAAGGTGAAAATGTATTATGTGTTAATTATTTTTTCAGTGAACCAAATGATGGCGATGTAATTGTATTTGAATCAAAAGAAGAAAGCTTCTATATCAAAAGAGTAGTAGCTAAAAGTAATGATAAAATAAAATATGATAATATAAATTTCATATTATATATTAATGATAAAGAATTACATGATTTAAATGATAATAAGCAAGATATATTTAAAGATGATTATAAAAGAATAACAGCATCTATTGGAATAGATGATTCTACTTTAGAATTTGTTGTTCCTAATAATAAATATTTAGTATTAGGAGATAATAGAAATCAAAGCCTAGATTCTAGAAAATTTGGTTTTATAGATAAAAAATCAATCTTTGGAAAAGTAGTATTAAGATTCTATCCATTTAATAAATTTAATACATTTTAATTAATCTTTTATAAATAAAAGTGCCATAAAGGCATTTTTTTTAAGGTATATATTATGGATGAATTATTAATAAATATAGATAAAATACATACAACAAAATTAGGATTTATAAGAATAAAAAAGAATCTATTATTAGATGATAATATTGATATTATTAAATATATAAAGGATATTATATTAAATAAAGATAATAATATAATAAAAAAAGGTAAAAATTATTATTGTTATTATAATAATATAATTATTACTATTAATTCATATAATTATTGTGTTATTACAGCACATATAAAGGGGTGATATTTTGGATAACGACAAAATACAATCAAAGGTAATTAACTGGTTTCCAGGCCATATGGCTAAGGCAAAAAGAGAAATAAGTGAAAAAATAAAATTAGTAGATATTGTTTTTGAATTAAAGGATGCAAGAATTCCTTATGCATCAACTAACCCTTTAATTGATGAAATAATAGGAAATAAACCTAGATTAGTTTTATTAAATAAAAGTGATTTAGCAGATAAAATAGTAACTAAGGATTGGATTAATTATTATAAAGAAAAAAATATATTAGCCTTAGATATTGATTCAATAAGTGGCTTTAATATAAAAAATATTATTCCTTATGCTAAACGTGCATTAAAGGATGTATTTGAAAAAAGAAAACAAAAAGGAATTAAAAATGAATCTATTAAAGCGATGATTTTAGGAATTCCTAATGTTGGTAAATCAACACTTATTAATAAACTCGCAAAAAGACATGCCACAAGTGTAGGTGATAGACCAGGTGTTACAAAGACTGAAAGCTGGATTAAAATTGATGATAATTTAACATTACTTGATACTCCAGGTGTTTTGTGGCCTAAATTTGAAGATGAAATGGTAGGGATTAAGCTTGCCATGTCAGGTTCTATTAAAGATGAAATTTTAGATTTAAATAATTTAGCTATTGAATCTTTAAAATATATGAAGGAAAATTATCCTAATTTATTAAAATCTAGATATAATTTAGATATACTTGATGATGATTTATATATCTTACTTGATGAAATTGGTAAAAAAAGAGGATATTTAATGTCAGGTGGTATAGTTGATAGAAGCAGAACTGAAAGAGCGATTATAAATGAATTAAGAAGCAAGAAAATAGGTGAAATGAGTTATGAAAAGCCAAAAAGAGAAAATTAATTTATATAAATTTGAAGAAGAATTATATGATTTAGGCTTTGAACATATTTGTGGTGTAGATGAAGCAGGAAGAGGTCCTCTTGCTGGACCTGTAGTAGTTGCAGCATGTATCTTACCTCCATTTTTAAGAATTGAAGGTATTAATGATTCTAAAAAGCTTAGTGCTAAAAAAAGAGATGAATTATATAAAATTATTGTTAAAAATGCAATTAGTTATTCATGTGTATTTATAGATGAAAAAACAATTGATAATTTAAATATCTATGAAGCAACTAAAAAAGGAATGCTAGAGGCTATAGATAAGCTTGAGGTAAAAGCTGATTATGTCTTAATTGATGCGATGCCTCTATCTGAGCTTAAAACAAATAATAAATCAATAATTCATGGTGATGCCTTATCTGCATCAATTGCAGCAGCGTCAATTATAGCTAAGGTATCAAGAGATAGATATATGGATAAAATGGATATTAAATATCCTAATTATGGATTTAAGCATCATAAAGGATATGGAACTAAAAAACATATGGAGGCATTAGAAAAATATGGTCCATGTAAAATCCATAGAAAAACTTTTTCACCAATTAGAGAAATGCTTCAAAAGGATAAGCAATTAGCACTTGATTTATTTAATGAAGAAAATGAGAATAAAGATTAAATATAATTCTCTAACACGTTATCTATTAGAAAGATGACGTTTTTTTTATTTTTTTTATATTTTAAAGAAAAAAATTAATATATCCTGACTATTATTATATAGGAGGGAATTTTTAAATGAAAAAAGATGAGCTATTAAAAAGTGTTTTATCTAAAAATGATAGATTTTCTGATATCATAAATAATTTCATGTTTAATGGAAAA
>CADBQV010000265.1 GCA_902796895.1 uncultured Erysipelotrichaceae bacterium
AAAACAGTTACATATATGCCAAACTTAATCATGGCATCTGCATTTGGTTTCTTATTCTTAACATTATTATCTCCATCAGGACCAGTTATTAATATGTTACTTGATGCAGGTATATTAAGTGAAGCATTTAATATTACAGCAGATGTTAATGGAACAAGAATTGTTATAGCACTTATGAACTTCTTAATGTGGTTTGGTAATACTACATTATTATTAATGAGTGGTGTAATGGGTATTGATGAAGATGTATTTGAAGCTGCAACAGTAGATGGTGCAGGTGCATTTAGAACATTTAAAGATATTACAATGCCTTTATTAAAGCCAATATTTGTATATGTATTTATTACATCAATGATTGGTGGTATCCAATTATTCGACGCAGCTGCAATGTTTACTAGAAACCAAGGTGGTACAAAAGAATCATCTTATACATTAATGATGTATTTAAGTGCTACATTTAAGACAAGTTCTAACTATGGTAAAGCCGGAGCTATTTCTATTTTATTATTCATTATGACAGCTACATTAAGTATAATTATTTATTATGTTTCATATAAAGATGCTGCTCCTAAGAAGCAAAAGAAGGTGACTGCAAATGGAAAGTAATTTAGATAATAAAGTATTAGATACTAGAGGTGCAGGTCACGATGCGACAAGCTTTAAGGCTATTGCACTTTTAACAACAAGAAGAATAATTGCATACGCAGTATTAGGTTTCTTATCAATATTGTGTTTATTTTCAATCTATGTATTAATAGTAAATTCTACAAGAAGCCATAGTGAAATTCAATCAGGATTTAGCTTTATTCCAGGAACTCATTTTGTAGATAACTGGAATAGTATGATGGATAGTGGTCTTCCAGTATTAAGAGCTTTCTTAAATAGCTTCTTAATTGCACTTATATCAGCTACATTATGTACATATTTCAGTGCTTTTACAGCATATGGTATTCATATGTATACATTTAAATTAAAAAGAATTGCTTTCGTATTCATATTATTTGTAATGATGGTACCTACACAAGTAAGTGCAATCGGTTTAATTAAATTATGCTCAGATATGGGATTTGTTGACAGTAAGAGTGTATTAGTATATGTACCACTTATTGTTCCTGCAATCGCATCTCCTATAGTATTCTTCTATATGAAGCAATATCTTGAATCAATTTTACCAAAGGAAATGGTAGAAGCAGCACGTGTAGATGGTGCAGGTGAAATGAGAATATTCCATGGTATGGTTTTACCTATTTTAAAACCAGCTTTAGCAATTCAATTTATTTTCTCATTTGTTGCTAACTGGAATAACTATTTCGTACCACAATTATTATTAGCGAATGCTGATCGTGAATATATGACAGTACCAATGATTTTGGCATTCTTAAATGATACTTCAAACCCTGCGTCATTTGACTTAGGTAGAGTATATTTAATTATGCTATTTGCAGTAGTACCGCTATTAATAGTTTATTTGATATTCTCTAAATTCATTTTAAAGAATTTAACATCTGGATCTGTAAAAGGTTAGATTATTATAAAGACAATGGGATCCATTGTCTTTTAATTTTAAAGGGGTTTATATTATGTTTAATAAAGATTTTATATTTGGTGTTTCAACTGCATCTTATCAAATTGAAGGCTATCCATTTGTAGATAATAAAGAATTATCAATTTGGGATGAGTTCGTGAGTAAAAAAGGCAATATAATAGATAATTCTAATGGAAATGTTGTATGTGAAAGCTACAAAAAATATAAAAATGATGTGAAGCTTTTAAAAGAATTAAATGTTAAATCATATCGTTTTTCTATTGCCTGGACTAGAGTTATTGATAAGTTTAATAATGTAAATCAAAAAGGATTAAATTATTATATTAATTTATGTAAAGAGCTAAGAAAAAACAATATAATTCCCCTTGTTACTTTATATCATTGGGATATGCCACTTTGGCTTGATGAAATAGGTGGTTTTTTAAATGATGAAATATCTGATTATTTCGCATTTTATACTGATGTTGTAACTAAAGCATTAAACGGATTAGTTAGTGATTATATAACAATAAATGAGCCTCAATGTATAATTCATTTAGGACATAGAGTATGTGCACACGCTCCAGGTAAAAAATATAATACAAAAGAAATATTACATGCTATTCATAATTTATTAAAATGCCATGGTAAGGCAGTAAGTGTAATAAGAAAGAATGTATTAAATTCAACTGTAGGTATTGCACCATGCTCAAGACCAATAATTCCAGTTTGTGAGGCCAATCAATTATTATACGAAAAATGTAAAGAAAAATATTTCGAACTAAAAAATGATTTTGAATTTCCAAATACTGTATCAATTTATAGTGATCCTATTTTTTTAGGTGATTATCCAAAAGAATATTATGAAATATTTAAAGATGATTTGCCTAATATTACAAAAGAGGATCTCTTACTAATCAGTCAAAAGACAGATTATATATATCAAAACTTTTATAGCGGAACATATTTTGATTTAGATAAATCTAATAAATTAATTCAAAAAGAATTTATTAATGGTTATCCTGAGGGTAATATTGATTGGCTTCAGGTTGTTCCTAAAGCATTATATTATGGACCAAAATATTTATATGAAAGATATAAATTACCAATTATTATATCTGAAAATGGTTTTTGTAATGTAGATTTTATATCTTTAGATAATAAAGTACATGATCCACAAAGAATTGATTATATTAAAAGATATTTAATGGAATTAGAAAAAGTATCTAAAGAAGTACCTATTAAAGGCTATTTTTATTGGAGCTTACTTGATAATTTTGAATGGAATAGTGGACTAAAGAAAAGATTTGGTTTAGTTTATATAGACTATAATACAGGTAAAAGAATCAAAAAAGATTCATTTTATATGTATAAAAAATTGATAAAAAATGAAGGTTTATAAAATGGTTAAATATATAGAATTAACTAATAAATTTCAAACAAAAGTAATTTTATCTAATATAGGTGCTTCTATATATGATATAAAAACAAAAGATAAATTTGGTAATGTAGAATCTATATTATATACTACTAAAAATAAAGATGATTTTTTGATTGATGGAAGCTATTTAGGTAAAACCATCGGTAGAACTGGTGGTAGAATAGCTAATAATAGATTTGTTTTAAATGGAAAAGAATATATTATTAATTCAAAAGATCCAAATGGTCTTCATGGTGGAATTGATGGCTTTGGATATAAAGAATTTACATATTTAAAAAATGAAACAAATGAATATAAAGAAGTTAAATTCTCATGTATTTCTAAGGATTTAGAATCAGGATATCCTGGTAATTTATATTTAGATATTACATATAGATTATATAATGATATAAATAAGCTTATTGTATTATATGAAGCAATATCAGATAAGGATACATTACTTAATATATCTAATCATAGCTATTTTAATTTAAGTGGAAATGCCAAAAATAATATATTAGAACAAAAATTATTTATAGATGCAGATAAAATGGAAAGAATAGAAAATTTATTACCACAAGAAATAGTTAATTGTAGTGATATATATTCTTTTAATAAAATGCATAAAATAGGTGATCATATTTTTGATCCAGAAATAATTAATAATACTAATGGCTATGATTTTCCATATATTTTTAATAATAATAAAAATGATTATAAAATCATATTAAAAGATGATGTATCAAAAAGACAAATGAAAATAAAAACATCATATCCTGTAGTGGTTGTATATACATGTAATTATGTTGGTGATATCGTAATGAATAACAATAAAAAGATGGAGCCATATTATGCTATATGCTTAGAATGTATGTACTATCCTAATGCTATAAATAGTGAATTTTTAGATAAAAAATATGATGTATTAAAGAAAGATACTAAATATAAAGAATCAATTGAGTTTTCTTTTGAGGTAGATAATGATTAAACTAGAAGGTTATGTTAAAGGAGTGAATTTAGGTGGGTGGCTATCTCAAGGAAGCCTAGATGTAAGTCACCTAGATTCATTTATAAAAGAAGAAGATATAAAGAAAATAAAAGAAATAGGATGTGATCACTTAAGATTACCTGTAGATTTTGAAAATATCTACGATGAAAAAAATATGTGTGATAATCCTATTGGTTATAAATACATAGATTTATGTATTAAATGGTCTAAAAAATATGGTTTAAATGTAGTTTTAGACTTACATAAGGCACCAGGATATACATTTGATGATTTCAAGTATTCTGAAGGCTTTTTTACAAATGAAAAATTAATGTCATTATTTTTAGATATTTGGGATAGATTATCTAAAAGATATGCTAAATATTCAGATATGATGATGTTTGAAATGCTAAATGAGGTAACATCATTT
>CADBQV010000266.1 GCA_902796895.1 uncultured Erysipelotrichaceae bacterium
AGACAGATCAGAAAAAATTAGGACTTACAATTATCCACAAAATAGAGTCACTGATCATAGAATTAATTTAACACTTATGCACTTAGATAAAGTAATGGAAGGTCATCTAGAAGAAATAATTGAAGCTTTAATTACAGAAGATGAAAGAATGAAATTAGAAGAAGATGAAAAAAAATAATATTTTAAATATTTCTAAAAGAGAATTAGAAGAATTAAAACTTGTATCTAAAGATTATAAATCTGATTATGAAAAAGTATTAAATGGGTACCCAATTCAATATTTGATTGGGTACGTTAATTTTTATGGATATAAAATTAATGTTAATGAGAGTGTTTTAATTCCTAGATATGAAACAGAACTATTAGTTGAAAAAACAATTAAATATATAAACAAAATATTTAATAAAAAAGTAAGTATTTTAGATATAGGTACAGGTAGTGGATGTATAAGTATAGTGTTAAATAAAGAAATAAATGCAAATTTAACAGCAAGTGATATAAGTGATAAAGCTTTAGAGATAGCAAAATATAATGCAAAAGAGAACAAAGCAAATATTAAATTTATTAAAAGTGATATATTAAATGACATAAAAGAAAAATTTGATGTGATAATAAGTAATCCACCATACATTGATCCAAATGAAAAAATAATGGATATGGTAGATAAATATGAGCCTCATGAAGCTTTATATGCATCAAATAATGGATTATACTTTTATGAAGAAATACTTAAGAATGCTAAGAATAACTTAAATGATAAGTTTATAATTGCTTTTGAAATAGGATATCTTCAAGGAGAAAAAATAAAATCAATCGCAGAATTATATTTTAAAGATTGTAAGATATTAATAGAAAAGGATTACTCTAATAGAGATAGATATCTTTTCATAATAAATGAATAAAATATTTAAAATAATACCAATACTTATTTGAAAGGTTGGTATTTTTTTATGAAAAAGATAATTGTAATTATATCTATAATTTTTATAATATTCTTATGTATTAAGAATGAAAAAACAATTATGGTACCGGATGATTCAATAAGATTTAGAATAATATCTAATTCAAATAATAAAGAAGATATAACTGTAAAAGAGTATTTAACTTCTAAAATATTAAATAATAAAGATTTATTTGAGAGTGATTCTATATCAGAGTCAAGAGATAAAATTAATAAGAATATTAATAATATAGATGTATTAATTAATAATACTTTTAATGAATTAAATTATAATAAGGATTATAAAATTAATTATGGAATAAATTATTTTCCAGAGAAAATATATAAAGGAGTTAAATATAATGATGGATATTATGAATCATTAGTAATCACTATTGGTGAAGGAAAGGGAGATAATTATTTTTGCGTAATGTACCCTCCATTATGTTTAGTAGATGATAATAATGATGAAATTGAATATAAATTTAAAATATTAGAAATATTAAAAAAATATATCATAAAAAAATAAAAATGAAATAATAATTAATATGAAAATATTAACATTATTTTTAATAGGTATAAGTTTAAGTATAGATGCATTTAGTATGTCTTTATCTTATGGACTTATAGGTGTTAAAAAGAAGGATATGTTAATATCTTCATTGATAGTAGGTTTATTTCATTTTTTTATGCCTTTATTAGGTAGTATCGCAGGATTAAAAATAATAAATAGTTTTAAAATAAATCCTAAATATTTAATAATTATTATAATAATACTTCTATTAATAGAAATGATTAAATCAATAAATGAAAAAGAAACTAAAATAAATATGAATATAATAGGCAAACTATCATTTGCACTTCTAGTATCCCTTGATAGTTTTACAGTAGGAATAGGAATATATTATATTATAGATATGCCAATTTATGCATCAATTATATTTGCTTGTACTAGTTTTTTATTTACAATATTAGGTTTTATTTTAGGAAAATCTGCATCAGATAAATTTGAAAAATCATCTAAATATATAGGGGTATTTATTTTAATTATTTTAATTATCTATTTTCTTTTTTTCAATTGATAAAAAATTAAAAATATATTATATTAGTAATAAGGAGATAAACACTATGCCAAAGATCAAAATAGAAGGAAATCACAAATTAAAGGGAGAAGTAACCATTAGTGGTGCTAAAAATAGTGCGGTTGCGTTAATACCTGCATCTATATTGGCTAAAAAAAGTATTATATATAATGTTCCTAAAATAACAGATATAGATTATTTAATTAAAATATTAGAACTTTTAAATTGCA
>CADBQV010000267.1 GCA_902796895.1 uncultured Erysipelotrichaceae bacterium
ATGATTGTTAAAAATGCTTTTTCTGATGAAATATGCATCAATAACTCAGTTAAATGGCAAAAGGGTAGACCACAAGGTCAAGAAAATGCTAAATTCTTTAATGACATTGATAAATTAATGCGTGTTGACTTACCAAAAACAGAAGGCAAGAAAACAAGAAAATTATATATTATATATCCTAATGCTAGATTACTTTTAAAATATATAAATGAATGTGAAATGGAATTTGTATATCCTATAACAGATGTATATGGAACTAATGTTGTTACATATTTTGAATTTAAGGATGATATTAATATTCCATATAAAATTGAAGAAGAAGCAGAGAAAAAGAAAAATAAAATATAGGTTAAAAGCCTATATTTTTTTATAAGAAGGTGTCTTATGTTTGATATTAATGTACTTGAATTTAATAAAATATTAGATGATTTAAAAGGCTATATAAAAACTAATTATGCCAAAATTAAATTAGAAGAATTAGATATTAATTCAAGCTATGATGAAATTAAAAAAAGAATAGATGAAACTAAAGAAGCATATGATGATTTAGTTAAAATAGGAGATATTCCACTTGATGGCTTAAAGGATGTTAAAATGTCTATTAAAAGATCTACATTATCTGGAGTATTAGATCCTATCGAATTATTAAATATTGTAGGATTAATAGATGCATCAAGTAATACTATAAAATATTTTAAGCAATTAGATGGATTAAAATTAGATAATAAAAATTTATATGAATATGTTAATAAATTAGAATTACCTAAGAATTTAAAATCATCAATTACACTTGCTATATCAAGTGAAGGTAGTGTATTAGATAATGCATCTAGAGATTTATTTGTCATTAGAAGAAGCTTAAAATCATTAGAAAATAGATTAAGAAGTAAATTAAATGAAATAATTCAAACTAATTCAGATAAATTAACTGATTCATTAATAGTTCAAAGAGATGGAAGAATGTGTCTTCCTGTTAAAATTGAATATAAAAATAGCTTTAAAGGTGTATTACATGATACATCATCAAGTAATACAACTGCATATATTGAACCAGAAGCTACATTTGAAATAGCTAATCAAATTGAATCATACCTTGCAGAAGAAAGAAAAGAAATACAAGTTATTTTAAAGAATTTATCACTTTTAGTATCAAGTGAGGCTGATTTATTATTAAATGATTTAGAAATGCTTACTGCACTTGATTTAATATTTGCTAAAGCCATATATTCTAAAAATAATAATTATAATGATATTAAATTTATTAATAATAATTATTTTGATATTAAAAAAGCTAAACATCCATTAATTGATAAAGAAAAATGTGTTCCAATCGATATTAAAATAACTGATACTAATTCAGTTATAGTTATAACAGGACCTAATACAGGTGGTAAAACTGTTACATTAAAAACTGTAGGAATCTTACATTTAATGGTTTATTTAGGATTATTTGTACCTGCATCACAGGATTCATCATTTGGTTATTTTAAAAATATATTAGTTGATATTGGTGATGAACAATCAATTGAACAATCATTATCTACATTCTCATCACATATGACTAAAATTGTTAAAATAATTGAAAATGCTGATTCAGAAAGTCTAATATTATTAGATGAATTAGGAAGTGGTACTGACCCTAAGGAAGGATCTAGCCTTGCTATATCTATTATTGAATATTTAAAGAATTCAAAATCAAAGGTTATAGCTACAACTCACTATAGTGAGCTTAAAACATATGCTTATAAAAATGAAGGTATAATAAACGCATCAGTAGAATTCAATACTGATACACTTATGCCTACATATCGCTTATTAATGGGAGTGCCTGGTAAATCTAACGCAATTGAAATAGCTAAAAGATTAGGATTAAATGATCAAATTATTAATAATGCTAGATTAGAATTAGAAAATAATAATTCTGAATCTTCTAATCTAATTGGTAATTTGGAAGAAGAAATTACTAATGAAAGAAAGAAAATAGAAGAATTAGAATTAGAAAAACAAAAATATGAAAAATTAGTTTATGATTTAAATAAAGAAAAAATAGATTTAGTTAAAAAGACTGATAAGATTATAAATGATGCTAAAAATAAAGCTAAAGAAATCATCAATGAAGCTAAAGAAGAATCTAATAAATTAATCACTGAAATTAAAAACATGAGTGAAGAAAACTTCAAGGAGCATGAGCTTGCTGAATTAAAAAGAAAAGCAAGAAGCCTTGATATTAAACAAAATGATGAAGAAATCTTTAATGATGAATTAAATGTAGGTGATTATGTATTCATTAAATCTTATCAAAAATATGGAACTATAAGAAGAATTAATAAAGATAAATATTATGTTAATATTGGTCAATTTGAAATGGAATTCAAAAAGAGTGAATTAACACTTAGTGCTAAACCTCAAGAAAAACCAAAAAGAGAATTAAAATTATCAGGATATAATCCTGCAAGTCATGCATCACTATCTTTGGATTTAAGAGGAAAAAGATATGAAGAGGTTAAAGATTTAATGGATTCATATATTGATCAAGCATTATATGGTAATTTAAAAGAAGTAACAATCATCCATGGCTTTGGTTCAGGTGCTATAAGAAAAGCAGTATGGGAATATTTAAAAAAATCATCTCTTGTTAAAAGCTATCGTTTTGGTGGTGAGGGCGAAGGATTAAATGGTGTTACTATTGTTTATTTAAAATAGAGGTAAATATGAAAGCGGCAATAATTTTAAAGGATGCAAATTTAATAAATTTTAAAAATGAATATGATATTATTATTGGCGCTGATAGAGGTGCCTTGCATGCCATAAATTGTGGCATAATACCAGATATATCTATTGGAGATTTTGATTCTGTAACAAATGATGAATATAAATTAATTGAATCAAAATCAAAAAAAATAATTAAGCTTAATCCAATTAAGGATACAAGTGATACAAATTCAGCAGTTAGTTTAGTTAAAAATTATGATGAAATATATATTTTAGGTGGTATAAAAGGAAATAGAATAGAACATCTATTTGCTAATGTAATAGATTTAATTAATAATCCTAATTTAAAAATGTTAAATGAAAATTCATTATTTGAAACTATTACAAATAATAATTATAAAGTAAAAGAAGGATATAAATTTATATCTATATTTGCTATAGAAGATTCTATAATAAGCTTATATGGCTTTAAATATAATTTATGTAATTATTTACTTAAAACTAATGATCCACTTTGTATATCAAATGAAATAATAAATAATCCTAAAATAGATTTAATAAAAGGAAAATTATTAATTATATACACTCATGCAGATTAAAAGCTATAAAGCATATTTAATACCATCATTAATAGCTACAGTATTTTTAGCTACATACGTTATATTTGATGGTATCTTTATAGGATATAAATTATCTGATTTAGGATTATCAGCAATTAATATTGGCTGGCCTGTAGTTGCTATAATACATTCACTTGGTATTGCGCTTGGTATATCTGCAGGTATATATATTTCTAATAAAAATGGTATAGGTGATATAAATCAAGCTAATAAAGCTAAATTAACATCTGTTATTTTACTTTTAATATTAGGAACTATATTAAGTATTATAATATTTATATTTAAAAAACCATTATTATATCTATTTGGTGCTAATGATGAAGTATATGATTATGCTAATGAATATTTAACATATTATATATTATTTGGTGGTATACCATTTGTACTTGGACCTGCATTAATATCACTTCTTAAAAATAGCGGCAAAACTAAAATTGCGATGATATCAAGTATCAGTGCAGTATTAATTAATTTCATTTTAGATTATTTATTAATAATCGTATTTGATTTAGGACTAAAAGGTGCAGCACTTGCATCAGTTATAGGACAAATATCATCTGTTTTAATTTGTCTTTTAGCTTATTATAAAGAATTTGTTGGTGTATCATTTAATAAATATTTTATTAAAAGATTCTTTATAGGTGCTATAGCACCTTATATCTTAAATTTTTCATATGATATTATATTAGTAATTACTAATAATATGTGTAAATATTATATTGGAAATGAAGCAATAGCTACATATGCGCTTTTAACATATGTACTTTATGTAGTTAATGCAATATGCCAAGGAATTGGTGATGGCATTCAACCTCTATTTTCATATTATAGAGGTAAAAATGATAAAATAACTACTAAAAAATTATTAAAAAAATCTTTAATAATTTCATTTATTATTAATTCAATAATAATTATTTTATTTTATATATTTAGATATCAATTAGCAAATTTATTTAATTTATCAAAAGAAAGTACAGATATATTTATATATGCAGCTCCTTTCTATTCACTAGCATTTTTTATGATATCTATATCAAGAGTAATAATTTCTTATTTTTATTCAATTAGTAAGGATTTATATGCTAATATATTAACTATATTAGAGCCATTTATTTTGACTCCACTTTTATATTTATTATGTATTCCATTTGGCTTTAATGCCTTATGGTGGAGTTATTTAATAATTCAAGGCTTATTATTAATAATAAGTATTTTATTATATTTAAAATCAAAGAGGGATTTATGGACGGATTTATAATATTTGATAAACCAAAAGGGATATCAAGCTTTAAAGCAATTGAAAAATTAAAGCATAAATTAAATTTAAATAAAGTAGGTCATAATGGTACCCTTGATCCTAATGCAACAGGATTAATGGTAGTAGCATCAGGTAAGGCAACCAAATTATTAAAGCTAATTAATGAGCATGATAAAAGATATATAGCTACAATATCATTTGGTTATTTAACTAAAAGCTATGACTTAGATTCAGATATTTTAAAAGATTATTTTATGGATGTTAATTTATCTGATATTAAAAAGAATATAGAAATATTAAAAAATAAAACTAAACAAATCCCTCCAATGACATCTGCAATAAAAATAAATGGTAAAAAATTATATGAATATCAAAATGAAGGTATAGATATAAAGCCTAAAGAAAGAGATATAAAAATATATGATATTAAAATATTATCTGATTTAAGATTAATTAATAATCACTATGAAATAGATATAGAATTATATGTATCTAAAGGCTTTTATGTAAGAAGCTTCGCAAGAGATTTAGGTAATTTATTAAATGGTGATGCAATCTTAAAGGATTTAAGAAGAATAGATATAGATAATATAAATATTAAAGATTCTAAAACATTAGATGAAATAACTATAAATGATATTATTCCTATAGAAAAATATTTCGATTTTCCTAAAGTTGAAGTATCTGATTATATCGCTAAATTAGTTAAATCAGGTATTACATTAGATGACAGACAAACAAATTTAAAAGGTTGCTTTTATGTAGTTAATAATTGTGATATAATAGCTATATATGAAGAAGTAGACGATAATAAATATAAGCCTATAATTATATTTTAGTTTGGTTGGTGATTTATATGAAATCAATTTTTATTAAAGATAAAAATTTTGTTACATTGCCAGAACCAGTTTGTGCAGCAATTGGTAATTTTGATGGTGTTCATTTAGGACATCAAAAATTAATTGATGAATGTAAAAGACATAATTATAAATCTGCAGTTTTAACATTTTATCCTCATCCATCAGTGTTTTTGAAAAAGATTCCTAATTATCCTTTAATTACACCACTTGAAATTAAAACAGATATTTTATCAAGACTTGGAATTGATTATTTAATAGTAATAGAATTTAATTTAGAAATGGCATCTATGCCTAAAGATGAATTCATTGAAAAAATGAAATTCATGAATATTAAATCATGTGTTTGTGGCTATGATTTTACATTCGGTAAGATGGCAGAAGGTACAATTAGAGATTTAGCAAAAGAATTCGAATTTTACGAAGTTAAAAAATATGTATTTGATGATGTAAGAGTATCTTCAACATATATAAGAGAATTATTATCATCAGGTGATGTATTTAAAGCTAAAAGATTATTAGGTAGACCATATTCAATGAGAGGAAGAGTTAAATTTGGTAACCAACAAGGACGCTTAATTGGCTTTCCTACAGCTAATATAGATTATAAAAATTATTTTGTACCTAAAACTGGCGTTTATTTTGTTAATGTAAAAATAGATAATGTCTTATATTTAGGTATGGCAAATATTGGTCATAACCCAACATTTAATTTTAAAGAAAATATCGAGCTTGAGGTTCATATATTTAATTTTGATGATGATATATATGATAATCAAGTTGAAGTAATATTTATCAATAGAATTAGAGATGAAAAAAGATTTAATAATAAAGATGAATTAATAAATCAGCTTAAAAAAGATCGTAGCGAATGCTTAAATTATGCAGGAGATTTATATTTAACAAAATAGTTCTTGCATATTTAAAAAAAATATATTATACTACTAGAGTACGTTTTTCTTAGATGATAAATTCTCCAATTACATCTCAGAGATACGCAAATAATTTATATAGGAGGAATTTTAAAATGGCTTTAACTAAAGAAGTAAAAGAA
>CADBQV010000268.1 GCA_902796895.1 uncultured Erysipelotrichaceae bacterium
ATTAAATTTAGATATGATATATGATGATGGATCTGATTTTATAAAAAAAGATGATTATAAATCTAGCGACCTAGATTTATTTGGTAAGCATTCATTATTTAAATATTTAAATAGTACTAAAACAAAATATGGTAGAAATTTACTTAAAGATAATTTATTAAATAAAACTCAAAATGATAATAATTTTAGCGAATCTATATTAGAACTTGGAAAAACAGAAGATACTATAGATATAGAAGCATCACTACAAGATTTTAAAAATGATGCTAAAAAAATAGATTATGATACATTTAACTTTGTAAGTGGAAATAAAATAAAATTAAATATATTATCATTTATTCCATTAATATCATTTATATTAACTATAGTTTATTTAATATTAATATTTACGATTAAATTAAATCCATATTATATAATAATATTTTTAGTATCTAATTTAATACTATCTAAATTCTTACTTAAAAATGATGTATTTAATATTGATTCTATGTCTTATTCGAATCTAGCTTCAACATATATTTATGTTATAAAAACTATAAAGAATATAAATTTTAAACAAGATTATTTAAATAAAATAAAAGATAATATATTAAAAGAAGAAACAAATATTAAAAGCTTAAGAAGAATGTATTTAATTCTTTCAATTAGATATAATATGTTAATTAATATTTTACTCAATACACTTTTTTCATTTGATTTCTTTATAATATTACTATTTAATAATAAAACTAAAAAAATGGCTAAAATAGAAGCTTTATTTGAAAATGTAGGAATACTTGAGGTATTAATATCATTTTCTAATATCGCTATTGATAATGATATATACACAACACCTTTAATGTCAGATACATTTGAAGTTAAAGATATGTATCATCCTTTAGTTAAAAATTGCGTTAAAAATGATTTTAAATTTTCAGGTGGTATCATTTTAACTGGATCTAATATGTCTGGCAAAACGACATTCATGAGAATGATAGGAATAAACATGATATTAGCTAATTGTAATTCACTTGTTTTTGCTAGTTCTTTTAAATCACCTATATTAAATGTATATACATCACTTAGATGTAATGATATGTTAAAAGAAGGTATTTCAACATTCTATGCTGAAATACTTAGAATGAAATTAATTAATCAAAAAATAGAAGAGGAAAAATGTTTAATATTAATAGATGAAATATTTAAAGGCACTAACGCAGTTGAACGTATTCAAGCATCATTTAAAATTATCGAAAAATTTAATTTAAAAAATGTATTTTTTATAATATCTACACATGATTTTGATTTATGTAGTGCTAAAAATATATTAAATTATCATTTTGAAGAAACATATGATGAGGCAAACAAAATATCATTTGATTATAAAATAAAAGAAGGTATTTCAGAATCTAAAAACGCCTTATACCTTCTTAAAATGGCAAATATCATTTAATTTTAAAAGTGCACCATCATTATTATTATCAAAATCAGTTACATAACTAGCACTTTCAATTAATTTTAAATCGCTATTTTTCATAGCTATTTTAATATCACAATATTTAATAAAATCATAATCACTATAGGAGTTTCCAATTCCTATAGTTTTTTTATTTTTATATGTATTTGTTAATATATTATAGATATCAGATTTATCAAATTTTATAGGTTTTATTAATAAAAATTCTCTATTTTTATCTTTTCCAATTAGATCAAAATGATAATTATTATTTATAATAAAGTCCTCGATTTCCTTAGAAATATCTATATTTATTGCTAAAAAATAGGAATTAAAATCATTTAAGATTTTTAAATTATAATTTGTTGGATACATATTTTTTAATCTATCTTGGTATTTAAAAATATAATTAGTTAAACCATATCCATATGCTGTATATATTTCATCTTTAAATTTGTTTTCTAAATCAATTATAAATTCTTTTTTTATGTTATTTATTACTTCAATATTATTAATGAAATAAGAAGAAGATGAGATAGATGCAAAATCTATATTTAAATTATATTTATTAACAAATGATTTTAAATTATCATATAATTCAGTTGATATAATACAAAATTTATTATTAGAGTTTATATAATCATTTATTAATGATTTAGTAACATTAGATATTTCATTATTATCATTAATTAATGTCTTATCATAGTCAATTAAGCATAAATACATAAAATCACCTAAAATAATTATATATTATTTTATTTCAATTTTAAATAAATTAGTTTATATTCTTTATTTTTAGTTTATATTATAATATAATATAACTTAAATGGAGGCTTTTTTTATGTTTTTATTTAAAATATGGATTTTTAATATCGATTTTACAACAATATTAAGCTTCCTTGTTGGAATTGTTTTTGGCGTAGTTTTATTTTCACTTATATATGCATTATTAGTTATCGCATCACTTAGTGATAAAAAATTTAAGGTTGATGTTAAAGAGGATAAGCTAACAAATGAAGATGTTAAAGAATTAATAAATAATGCAAGAATGCAATTTAAGGATAAAAAATTAAGAGGAAATAAGGGTAAAGTATCTTATTGTTATTCAATTTCTAAAGATTTAGCATATGGTATAGCAGCAAGCTTTTATCCAAATAGTAAATATCCTTTATTAGAAATATCTGTAGATGAAGCAATTTTATTAATCAAATATATTGATTCAAGAATTGATGATATTTTAAATAAAAAAGGAATTAAATTATTAAAAAGATTAAAAATATCATCTATTTTAGAATTATCTATGAAAACATCGTCTGTTATTAATTCTAAAGCATTTCATGTAACAAAGGATGTTAATAAGGTTGTTAAAGTAGTAAAAAGAGTTTTAGATGTTATTAATCCCCTAAACATAGGAAGAAGATTAATAGTTGATACATCAATTAGCTTAATTGTAAATAAATTATGCCAAATGATAATAGGCATTGTTGGTGAAGAAACTTATAAGATTTATAGTAAAAAGGTTTTAAATTTAGATTTAGAATACGAAAGCGATATTGATATACTTGCTGATGAATTAATTAAAGATTTAAATAATGTAGAAAATGATAGTCATGAAGAAATAAAATTTAAAGAGATTTCATATAAAATTTCAAATGTTAAAAATGATTATAAGCCTATATTAGATAAAGATATCAAATTTAAGGAGGATATGAAAAATGTTTAAGAAAAATAAGAATAAAAAGCCACTTATTGTTGAAGATGACGATGATGACTTTACAATTATTCAAGTTTATAGACCACTTGAGCATATCAAAAAAATAAATTCATATAAGCCATCACAGGTTGCATCTCCTTTTTTTGGTACAAATGTTCCTGATAGACAAGGATTCATTGATAATTCTAAAAAAGGCGATGTAGATATTGATTATGATTTTGTAAGAAGAGATGAAGATAAGCATTTATCTAAAGAAAAATTAATTGAAAAATATGGTACTGAATATTATGAATTTGATCTTTTAGATAATGAAAAGGCAGAAAAGATAGTAGGAGAGGTTAAAGAAACTGAAACAGGTGAGGATGTAACAATCATCGAAAATGAGGTTATGCTTGATAAAGATACTAAAGAAAAGCCTTTTTTAGATATGATGTCTTCAATTGATGATTTTAGTGATTCAAATGATGATATTATGTCACAAGAACATGATTTTGATATTCCAATTGAAGAAAATGACAATATGGAATATAACCAAACTTATGATAAATTTGATACTCCAACTCCAGTAAA
>CADBQV010000269.1 GCA_902796895.1 uncultured Erysipelotrichaceae bacterium
GTTTACACAGGTAATACATTAGAAGAACTCTTTTCTTATAATTGGGAATAAATTTTTATTTAAGAGGTTTAAAGAATGCGAAAGGTCTTTGGGAATCCATGTAAAATTCTATATGTTTTAGTGGTTGTTTTATTATGTGGCATTTTATCTTCATGTAAGAATGAAGAATATAGTCTATCAGATCAAATATTTAGCCATTCTTTTAACTCTAGAAACAATTACGATGATGTAGAAATTTCTTCATTAGAAAAATATACATATGTTGAATATGTAAATGATGGAGCATATTCTTATGAAAACCATTGGTGTCTTTATTGTATAAATTATATTAATTCTCTAACTAATGTTGATTATGAGATGCTTTATACATATAAGAATGATTCTTTGTATGATACAAGTTCTTTAAAGAATATTGATTTATGGAAGAATGATTTTCCTAAAACATATGAGCTTTATACTAAATTGATACAAGAAGAAAAATATACGGAATACAAAAAATATACAAAAGAAGAATGGGAAAAGCTTTTTAGCATATTTGCTTAAGCATAATTCCTTAATATCTTTTATTGGTTACTATTGAAGCTTGCGGTTATGATTTAAATACTATGTTCTTGAGAGGTGATGCATATGATAAAGGTCATTGGGTTACATCTAAATAAATTATTTAAAGCGTTGTTGATTGCCATTGTTTTTTTGTTTGGCTTGTCGGCATGTAAAAATGAGGATTATAATAGTCAAGAATCTTTAATTGGAACAAGATGGGGTAAAGCAATTTTAAATGGAGAAATGGAACTCGATGGATTAGATTGCTACAGCAAGGATAATTATTGGTACTATGAGCTAAAATACTATTCAGGCAATGATATAGTTCATTATTTAATTGTTTTTGAAAATGATGTAGAAATTACGGAATTCACTTTAAAAGAGTCTTATATTTCTTCTCATAAAGAAACTTATAATGAGTATTTAAACGCAAAAGCGTACGGTGAATATAAAGAATATACTGAGGATGAAATTATTTCTTTATGTGAAAAGTATGCAAAAAAATGGTAAATAAATAAAATAATGTAGTATTTAACGCTTCTAATGATATAATCAAATAGAAGCGTTATTTTATTGGGAGTGATAGAATGATACAATTTAAAAATGTGTCCAAAATTTATGTAGATAAGGATAAGGCAACATTAGGCTTAAGAGATGTAAATTTAGAGCTAAATGATACTGGTGTTGTTGCAATATGTGGTGAATCAGGTAGTGGTAAATCCACATTTTTAAAGCTTTTAGCTAAGCTAGATTCTCCTACGGAAGGAGAAATCATTATCGATTTTAAAAACACAAGTGAATATGATTTAGATGAAATGGATGATTATAGATTTCAAAATATATCCTTTATTTATCAGGATTATAATTTGATAGAATTTATGAGTGTAATCGATAATGTCATGATGCCACTATTGATTAAGAATTATTCAATAAAGGATGCCAAGACAAAAGCGCTAGATGCGATTGCGAGGGTTGGTATCGAAAGTTTAAAGGATAAAAAATGCAATAAGCTATCTGGTGGAGAAAAGCAAAGATGTGCTATCGCAAGAGCGATTGCATTAGATACGAAAATTATTGCATCGGATGAGCCTACTGCGAATTTGGATAGTGAAACGGCAAAGGGAATTGTATCACTTTTAGCCTCCTTAGGAGAAGACCATTTAGTTGTAATTGTTACGCACAACTTTGATGAAATAAAGGATTTTGCGACAAGAAGAATTCTATTTAAAAATAATGAAATTGCCTTAGATGAGGAATTATCGAAGGAAAAGAAAAGCCTTAAGGAATATAAAAAATCAGATGTAATTTCATTTAAGAAAATGATCCAAATGTCATTTTATAATTCATTTAGAAGCTTTAGTAAGGCTTTTATTATGATATTTACAGGGCTTATATTTTCTTTATTACTTTTTATTACATTTACTGCTCTGAATTTATCCTTAAACCAATACAAATACACAAATCGTTTCATAAATGCAAAGGAAAACTCCGTCTATGTTTTAGCAAATGA
>CADBQV010000270.1 GCA_902796895.1 uncultured Erysipelotrichaceae bacterium
TAATTAAATCATGAACTGGAATAAGCTTCATTTTAGCAATCAAATTACGCTTTGATTGAATTGTTGGCATAAAGCTTCTTGGCCATGTAGGTGTATATTTAATAAATGGACGTGAAAATGGAATGCCACTTTCGTTTGAATAACCAATTGCGTGTGCGATACCTGAATCAGGTACACCAGCAACTGTATCTGGTTTAAATTCATCTCTTTGTGCAATATATTTTCCACAATTATAACGCATTTTTTCTACAGATAAGCCTTCATATGATGAAGATGGATATCCGTAATATACCCATAAGAATGTACAAATTCTCATTTTATTTCCTGGTGCTGATAGCATTTTAACTCCATCAGTTGGACTTATAATATCAATTTCGCCAGGTCCTAATTCTCTATAATCCTTATATCCTAAATTTAAATATGCGAAAGCTTCAAATGATACACAATAAGAACCATCGCTTTTTTTACCAATTACAGCAGGAGTTCTTCCTAATTTATCTCTTGATACATAAATTCCTTTTTCATTCATTAAAAGTACTGTCATTGATCCTTCAAGGATCTCTTGTGCATATTTTA
The DNA here is from genome assembly GCA_902796895.1 of uncultured Erysipelotrichaceae bacterium. Classification (GTDB taxonomy): domain Bacteria; phylum Bacillota_I; class Bacilli_A; order Acholeplasmatales; family Anaeroplasmataceae; genus Anaeroplasma. Next base: position 577 of record CADBQV010000270.1, read on the forward strand.
AGCCATCAATTAAATTTTCCTTTTGATTAATAATTGAAGCAACTAATTCTGTTGGGTTAATGTCTCCACCGCTCATCTCAAGGAAATGAGATGTTCCATGATTAAACATTTTTTCTTCTATTTCATCTACATTATTGATTTTACCAACAGTAACTATTGCGTATGTGCCATGATGAGATTTAACGATTAATGGTTGTGGTTCATAATCTGAAATACAGCCAATACCCATATTACCCTTCATTTCTAATACATCACGCTCAAATTTAGTTCTGAATGGTGAATTTTCAATATTATGGATTGCTCTATTAAAGCCTTTACCATCATGAATAGCCATACCACCACGTCTAGTTCCTAAATGTGAGTGATAATCTGTTCCAAAGAATAAGTCAAAAACACAATCACGTTTTGATACAACACCAAAAAATCCGCCCATATATGTCCTCCAAAAATACATTTCAATTATACTACATGTCACTACTAAATAAAAGACAAATTTTTGCATGATATTTATATAATTTTATATAAATAACCGAATAAAATTCAATACAAAAGAAAAAAAGCTAGAGTTAAACTCTAGCATTTGATTATCGACGTTCTTTAATACGTGCAGCCTTAGCTGATAATGTACGAATGTAATTTAACTTAGCACGACGTACTTTACCTTTTCTAACTACATCAATATGGTCGATTGAAGGTGTATGAACAGGGAATGTACGCTCAACACCGATTCCGTTAGAAATCTTTCTAACTGTGAAAGTTTCAGATATACCAGCACCTTTACGTTTAATAACTAAACCTTCGAATACTTGGATTCTGTGAGTTTCACCTTCGACGATTTTAACATAAACCTTAACAGTATCACCAGGACGGAAGCTTGGACGATCTTTTAAGTATTCTTTTGTAATTTCATCGATTAATGCTTGACCTTTTGCGTTTGCCATTTTCGAACTCCTTAATAACAAAACTCATAGCCATAAATCCCAATTGCCAGCGGAGTAATGTGCCTTACTGTAAAATACAGCCCTTAAATAATAACATATTAAAAAGAAAATATCAACTATTTATTTTATTTTTATATAAAAGAAAATAGGTATGATAACATACCTAATCTCTTTAATAACTATTTTGTCAATTTTTTAGATTATTCGTAGAATACTTTAATCTTATCATCAGTAATAGTTGTTACTAAATCAACGATTGATAAAATAAATCCGATGAATGGTAATACACAAATAATACCAACGATTAGTGTAGTAGTATTCTTAGAATCAACATATTTAAAGATTCTATTTAGTGCTGAGAAAATCCAACCCCAAAATGGAATAAATAATATAATTCTAATAACCTTGTCTAATTTTTCAAACCAACTCATAATTTTTAGTCCTCCTATTATTCTTATTATATAAGAATATTGAATCTAAATCAATACTTAAACGATTTAGATTACTTATTTTCAGTTGTTTCTTCTGTATTTTCTTCTTTAGTTTCTTCTTTTGCTTCTGTATTTTCTTTTTCATCGAAAAGACCGAAGTTGTCTCCACCTGCAACAAAGAATCTAAACTTTTCGTCGATAATCATTGTTACGAAGTCTACTATTGATAAAACAAAACCAACAAATGGAACAACGCATAAAATGAAGCCGACTAAATATGGATTTTCTTTTGTTTCAATAAATTTAAATAATCTATATAAGAAACCAAAGATCCATCCCCAAAATGGAAATAATAATAAGCACTTAACAACCTTGTCTTGCTCATCGAACCATTTTGCAAATCCCATATATCTCACCCCTTTAGTCACTATTATACATCATATTTATAAAATTAGGCATTAAAATTTTCATTTTTGTAATATTTTATTTCATTTTGTGTTATAAATTTAGAATTTGTAATCTTTATGTCTTTACATAATGACAATAATAAGTCCTTATTACATTTGATATCTAAATTATTAAACGTAATATCATGGATTGGTAATTCTTGTAATCCTTCTATTTTGATTCCTTCTTTAGCACCATCACATACTATATTATCTAATTTAATATTTTTAAATTCAGGAATATCTTCCATATCTATTTCTATTTTATCTTCTTTTGTATCTTCAATATTAACTAGCTTATATCCCATTGTAAATATAATAGCTTCATTAACTATTTTAGACATAAAGATATTTTTAATTTCGATATCTTCAACAACACCACCACGGCCCATTGCTGATTTAAATCTTACACCAATATCAGTACCACTAAATACACAGTTTTCAACTAATATATTTTTAATGCCACGTGACATCTCAGATCCTACAACAAAGCCTCCGTGTGCATCAAATACCTTACAGTCATGAATCCAAACATTTTTTGTAGGTATTTTAGTTTTTCTTGCTTCTTTATTCTTACCACTCTTTAAGCATATGCCATCATCGCCTACAGCAAATATAGTATTAGCTATTTCACAGTTTTCGCATGATTCTAGGTCAATACCATCACCATTTTGAGCATAAAATGGATTTTTAACATATGCATTTTTAAGTGTAAAGTTCTTACAATAAAGTGGATGAATATTCCATGCAGGAGAATTTTGAAGTGTTACTCCTTCAATTAATACCTTATTACAATTAACAAATGATACAAATACAGGTCTATAAACATCAAAGTATTGTCTTTCTTCTTCTAATACATTTTCTTTATTGTAATCTGGTTCACCTTTTAATACTCCATCATAATATGATTTTGTAGGACACCAGATACCACCTTCTTTTCCTTCAATAACATAAGGTGATTCTTTTAATCTTTTTTCCCATTGCTTCTTTGTTAATTTAAATTCTTTAACACCACGCCATAATTCTCCATTACCATCTAATATTCCACCGCCTGTAATAGCTATATTTTCGGCATTTTTAGCAGTAATAGGTGATTTAGCTCTAATTCTTCTAATTCCTTCATATTCAACAAAGCCAAGTGGATATTCAGCCATTGATTTAGAGAATTCAACAAATGCGTTATTAGATACATATAAATTAACATTGCTTTTTATTTCAATTGGACCTGTAAAATAATATCCATCAGGAATAATTACAACGCCTCCACCTTTTTCACTACATTTATCTATTGCAGATTGAATAGCACTTTTATTATTAAAGCCTATTTCACTTTTAGCTCCAAAATCTAAGATATTATAAATATCAGATTTAAATTCAGGTCGTTTAACTTCAAAATTCATTTTTTGTACCTCATTCTATATTTTTTATAACCTTACATGGATTACCATACGCAACTACTCCATCTGGTATATCCTTTGTTATGACACTTCCAGCTCCTATTACAACA
>CADBQV010000271.1 GCA_902796895.1 uncultured Erysipelotrichaceae bacterium
TCTATTGCTAATAATTTTATGGGTCAAAATGGATTACAAAAAGCATTTGGTGTAGAAGAATATGGCTGTGAGACAATGCGTGAAATACTAGTTGTTTTCATACCTAAACAAATAAATTATGGTGATGGCTTATATTCTGTATTTAGAGATAATGGTCAATATCTTGGTACAATGGTAAATGTATTGTATCAAATGATACTTGCAGTTATAGCTGCTATTATTTATCTTATTTTAGTATTTATTTTATATATCATTTATGCAATATTCTATCCAGAAAGAAGACACAAAGCTAAAGTAGAAGAAAGAAATTCAAGCTTAGATAGTGATAAAACATATAAGAAAAGAACATTACTTGGAGGCTTAATTGGTCTTACAAGAGGTTTAATATCAGGTATTATTGTTTTAGCATTCTTTGGATCTTTCTTATATATGATTGCTGGTACTGGTGAAAGAGATTATTCTAATTCTGAAGAAATAGGAAGCAGTGAATATGACGATTATTATTCATTATATAAATCACTTGGTTCTTATGGTACATCAGGTATTTATAAAGTATTAAACACAATTAAAAATACTGATAATGTTCCATTCTATCTATATGCATGTGATATGGTATTTTCAACTAAATTAATAGATGAAAATAGAGGAATTAATGAAAATATTAATTTATCATATGAAATGGGTGCATATACTAATTTTGCAAGAGATACATTTGATTTATTAATGAAAACTGGTGGTAGCGAAATTAGACAAGCTATTATCAGCAAGGATTCAGATAAAATAATGGATTCTATTGTAAATACATTTGCTAAAGAAGAATTCCAAACAGAATTTGATTCAATTATTGATAAATTTGAAGCTAAAACTTATTTTGTTAATTTCACATTAGCATTCCTTGATTCATTTATTAATTATATTGATACAACAAAAGCAAAGGATGATTTACCAGAGGATGCATATGAATTAATTTGTTTATTATTTAAAAAGAATTATTTATCAGATTATATTCCTGAAGAAAAATTATTAAAGGATAGTGGAAGTACTAATTACGAAGCAAAAGCTTATATTAGACCATCTGATTTACTTGTAAAAGATGATATCAAGCATATATTTAAAATGGTTGTATCTATCATGCAAACAACAAATAAAAAAGATATAGATGAAAAAGAAAAGATGGTTGAAATTTCTAATAATGTAATTCCAGAAATAGAAAAGCTATCTATTTTATCTGATGATAGAAAAGAAGAATTTAATCCAATTTTAAAAAGATTATATACATATACTGATAATAAATACATCTATGAAGCAATGAGAAAAGATGGAATCACTGATTATACTAATATGGATTCAATGGGTGATTTATTTAATGATGATGTTTCAATTGATTATATATATGAATTAAAACAATTATTAAATGTTGGTCCTAACGCAGTTGAATTCTATTCAATGATTTATGGTTCATCTGATGTATTAGTATCACTTGCAGATGGCCTATATAATGATCCATCTAATCCAGATTATGAAAAGAATATTGGTAATGTAGAATCTATTAAAGATGCCTTAAGTAATTCTAAATTATTATCTAAGGTATTATCTTCTAAAGGTATTAAATATTTAATTGAAAAAGGCTTAAAAGAATCAATGCCTGAAATATATATCCCTGTAAATATTAAATTCGAAAATGAAAATGATAAGCATGGTGAAACATATAATTTCTTAAATGGTTTAATTGAAACATTAAAGAATAAAGAAACAAATAGATTAATATCTCAAATTACAAATTTAAATAAGTTATCTGATAATGAAAGAATAAAATTCTTAAAGGATTTATCAACTGCATTATCTAATAAAGAAGAAGGAGCTTCTACATCCGATTATATTTCTAATTCTATATTACTTAGATCTATATTATCAGGTGCTGTATTATCAAATACTACAATAGATGAATCTAATAATTTAAAAATAATAGTACCTAATTCTATAAAAGAAGAAATAGGTGGCGAGTATGTTAATTTACTTAAAAAAGAAGAATTTGTAAGTCTACTTACTCAAATATCTGTTTTACTTCCTGATGATATTAATGATATGAATCAGTTAATGTCTAATGTACTTGAAAATAGAGGAGCTATATTAGAATCTGATGTATTACTTGCTACAGTTGTTAATTATTTAGTAAATGGTAATGTTGATTCATTATCTGATTTCATGATTATCGATGATAAATTAAAAGCTGAAGCTACAGAAGAAAAATTAATTGAATTATCAAATGATAATGTATGGAGAAAAGAAGCTAGATTGATGACTGATGCCTTATATGAATTAATTGGCGAATCAGATGTTGATTTCAATGATCCTGTTGCAGTAGATGATGCATTATCAGGAATTGTTGGAAGCTTAAATTTATCATCTATTACTGATCCAAGTAAAACTAAGGTTGATGTATGCTTTGAATCTGAAGTTATCGCAGTATCATTAACTGAAAGATTAATTAAAATTAATAATTTAACTGTACCTGAAGATGCATTAGTAGGTATGGATTATAAATTAAATAATGTTAATAAAAAAGCATTAGAAAAGATAGAAGTAGCTAATTTAATTAATGTTATTGATTTAATGAAATTAGATGTTAAAGAAGCTGATTTAACTAATATTTATCTAAATTATGATGATGTTGCTACTATTTCTAAATCAAAAATATTTAGAGCTACTATTCAAAATGAATTAGAAAAATCAAATGACAGTATAATTATTCCATCAACTGCATTAAATAATGGATATTTAAGTGAAACATCTGCTAGAGAATTCTTAGAATTAGTTTCTAAGGAAGAAAATAAATCAAAAATATTTGAAATTAATCCTAATGGAACTGTTAATATTAAAAAGATTAAATTATCAACTAAAAATATTACAATTGATATGGCAGAAAACTTATTGTTATCTGATATATTAACAGCAACAATTATTTATAATTTTGCAAAATCTGATATGGATGAAATGGTTATACCTACAGATTATAAATTACAAGCTACAAAAGAAGTATTACAAAGTGATTTTGAAAATTGTATTTGGATGACTAATCAAGAAATTGATAATTTCATGAATGCAACAAAGATTATATTAGATGGTGAAACAGCAATTTCTGAAATTAAAGAAGATACAATTAAAACAATAATCGCTAATTTAGAAGAAAGTGATATCGATGAAATTTATAAATCTACAATTTTAATGGCATCAATCACAAAGGCATTAGATGATTCATTAAAAAATAATGTAGATACAAAGATATTAGATGATTCTAAGGATTATTATGATTTAATACCTAATATAGATAATAAAGAAGAATATAAATTCTATACAAAAGCAGAAATTAATTCTTTAGTTACATCAATGAATGTATTAGACCTAGATATCGATGATATTGATGCTTCTATAGATAATGTTAAGCAAAAAGTATTAGGCTTAAATGAAAAATATGATGATACAAATCAAACTAAATTAGATAAATTATATGAATCTAATGTAGTAGTTCATATATTAGCTAATGAATTAGATAAGGTATTAACAGAAAGTGTTATTAAAACATCTGTTAGAGATAATCAAACTTATATAAAATCATCTAAAGTAGAAAGCTTCTATTATTATAAAGAATCTGAAGTAGAAGGTATGATTAATTCATTAAATATTTTAGGTGTAACTGATATTGATAAGGTTAGTCAAATAGAATATGAAAAAGTTATTCTAAATTTAAGTGAAGAAGATGTTAATAAATTATATCAATCAGTATTAATTAGATATATATTAGCTAAGAATATTGATGATAATATTACAAGTGAAACATTAAA
>CADBQV010000272.1 GCA_902796895.1 uncultured Erysipelotrichaceae bacterium
AAGGATGAATTAAAAAAAGCATTTGATAATTTAGATGAAGATACTAAAAAGGTATTATTTAAAGCTAAAGAAAGAATATATAGTTATCATATGCATCAAAAAAGAGAATCATGGATGTATACAGATAATATAGGTGCATCTTTAGGTATGAAAATATCAGCCATAGAAAAGGTTGGTGTTTATGTACCAGGTGGAAAAGCAGCATATCCATCTAGTGTATTGATGAATGTGTTACCTGCTAAGGTTGCTGGTTGTAAGACAATTAATATGGTTACACCTGCACCTAAAGGATATATTAATCCGCTTGTTTTAGCAGCAGCATATGTATGCGAGGTAGATCATGTATATAAAATTGGTGGTGCCCAGGCTATAGCTGCCTTAGCTTTTGGAACAAATAGCGTGGAAAAGGTAGATAAAATTGTAGGACCTGGAAACATCTTTGTTGCTTTAGCAAAAAGAGAAGTATATGGCTTAGTTGGAATTGATTCAATAGCCGGTCCATCAGAAATTTGTATAATTGCTGATAAAACTTGTCATCCAAGATATGTAGCTGCAGACTTACTTGGTCAAGCAGAACATGATGAATTAGCATCATCAGTATTATTTATTACTGATATGAATAAAGCTACTGAAATCAAAAAAGAATTAGAAAAAATATATGAAACTGCAGAAAGAAAAGCAATACTTGATAAGAGCTTAACTAATTGTTCTAAAATTATTGTTGTAAATGATATAAAAGAAGCAATTGATTATGCAAATAAGGTAGCTCCTGAGCATTTAGAGCTTGCCCTAGATAATCCATATGATTATATAGATGATATTAAAAATGCTGGTGCTATATTCTTAGGACATTATAGTGCTGAGGCATATGGTGATTATATGACAGGACCTAACCATGTATTACCTACAGTTCAAACTGCAAGATTTTTCTCACCACTTGGTGTAGATGATTTTATTAAAAAAACATCACTTCAATGTTTAACAAAGGAGGCTGCACTTTCATTAGCTGACGATGTTGATAAATTTGCTAAACTTGAAGGCTTAACAATGCATGCATATTCTGCAAGCGTAAGAAAGGAGTAGCATATGAAATATATGAAAAAAAGCTTTGATGGGTTACTTCCATATCACTCAAAGCTAATTACAGATGGTATTATTTTAAATGCTAATGAATCTCCTATATTACCACCAAGTAAGGTAATTGAAGAAGCAAAAAAAGAAATATTAAATATCGAATTTAATAGATATCCTGATATGGATGAAGAAATATTAGATAAAGCTATTGCTAAAAAATTCGGTATTAAAAGAGAAAATGTCACTGTCGGTGTTGGTAGTGATGAATTACTTGATGTATTATTTAGAGCTGTACTTGAAAAAGATGATATAGTACTTGGCTTTATGCCATCATTTTCAATGTATCAAGTATTTTCTAAACTTCAAAATGCTAAATATATTCCTGTTTTAGGTAATGAATTTAATATCTTTAATGTTGATGATATGATTTCAAAAATTAAAGAATATAATCCTAAATTAGTATTAATTTGTTCACCTAATAATCCTACAGGACAGTATTTTACTAAAGATGAGGTTATAAAAATAATTGAGTCAACTAATGCGATGATCGCTCTAGATTTAGCATATATTGATTTTGCTAAAGAGGATTATACAACTATTGCCCTAAATTATGATAATGTAATTTCATTTAGAACATTTTCAAAAGCTATGGCATTACCTTCAATTAGAGTAGGATATGCTATATCTAAAAAAGAAAATATTGATATGCTTGATGCTATTAAAGCACCATATAGTGTAACAACTATATCTCAAATAATTGCTACAATAGCTATTAATAATTTTGATTTATATAAAGGCCAAATCAAAATGATTATTAATGAAAGAGAAAGATTATATAAAGAATTAATTAATTTAAAAATTAATGCTTATAAATCTGAAGCTAATTTTATTTATTGTATAATGGATGATAAATTAAATGATGCTTTATTAAAAAATAAAATATATATTAGAAAATTTAAATCTAATATTTATAGAATTACTGTAGGCTCATCTTACGAAAATGATAAATTAATCGAGGTACTTAAAAATGAGACAAAGTAGTGTTGAAAGAAAAACAAAAGAAACAAAAATTAAATGTAAATTAAATATTGATGGATCTGGCATTGCAAATGTTAATACTAAAATTGGTTTTTTTGATCATATGCTAAATACATTTGCTAAGCATTCATCATTTGACCTAGATTTAGTATGTGATGGAGATATTAATGTAGATACTCATCATAGTGTAGAAGATACAGGAATTGTAATTGGTCAAGCATTTAAAGAAGCATTAGTATCTAAAGATGGTATTAATAGATATTATTCATTTGTTATGCCAATGGATGATGCTTTAGTACTTTGTGCCATTGATTTATGTGGACGCTCATTTTATCAATCAAATGCTCATTTTAATGTAACTAAATGTGGCGATTTTGAATGTGAAACTGCAGATGAATTCTTTAGATCATTTGCTGATAATGCAATGATTAATCTACATTTTGATATTATTCGTGGTCAAAATGCTCACCATATAATTGAAGCAATGTTTAAATCATTTGCTAAATGTATTAAAGAAGCAACAAGAATTAATAGTGATATTAAAGGTTCACTATCAACTAAAGGTGTTATCTAATGATTGCTATAATAGATTATGGTATTGGTAATTTAGGAAGTGTCAAAAATGCACTTGATAAATTAAATATAGAATCAGTTATTACAAATGATAAATCAGTCATTTTAAATGCTGATAAATTAATACTTCCAGGCGTTGGTGCTTTTAAGGATGCAATAGATACATTTAGAAATTTAGGATTTGAAGAAGTCCTAAATGAATTTATAAAAACTAAAAAGCCAGTACTAGGTATTTGTGTTGGTATGCAAATGTTATTTGAATATTCAAATGAATTTGGACGCCATAAAGGTCTTGGTATTTTAAAAGGTGAAATTGTAAAATTTGAATCTAAACCAGAAGGTAAATATAAAATACCACATATGGGTTGGAATAATATTAAAGTATTAAAAGATAATCCTTTATTAAAAGGCTTAGATGATAAATATGTATATTTTGTTCATTCATATTATCTA
>CADBQV010000273.1 GCA_902796895.1 uncultured Erysipelotrichaceae bacterium
AGCACCTGTATTAGGAGTGTTATAAGCTACTTTATCTAAACCTGCTAAGATAGCTCTACGGAAGTTAGTATTTAATAATGCTTTATGAGCTAATTCCTTTTGAGCATCTGTTTGAGGTGATTTAGAAGAAGTTGCATCATATGTGTTTTCATATGTTTGTCTATTTAAGTTAAATCCACCGAAATATGAAGTTGCATTAGTATCTGATACATAAGCATAATCATCAAAAATACCATCATTTTCAGCATAAACTTTTCTTTGAGCAGATAAGCTTAATCCAGCATATGTACCATCTTTTAATTTATTATACATAGCTTGTTCATTTGCACCATCTTCATAAGACATGATGATGTTATCAATTGTAACATTTGCTGCATCCCAATATTTAGCGTTTTTCTTCATCTTTAATGTTGAGTTGTTAGAAACTTCTGTAATAACGAATGGTCCACAGTATAAAATATTTTGGAAATCTGTACCATAGCTTTCGCCTTTTTCAGTAACGAAATCTTCTTTTACAGGTGTGAATGGATTATATGTTAAATAAGTTAAGAAATAATCACATTTTTCAGATAATTCAATCTTTAATGTATTTTGATCAACTGCAGTTACACCAAGATTAGTAAAATCTTTTGCAGTAGCGCATTCAACATAATTCTTAATCTTTTCGAACATATATGATGTCTTACCTTTTACACCAGCACGTTTCATACCATAAACGAAATCTTGTGCAGTTACATCACCATATTCAAGACCAGCAGCATCAACCCACTTAACGCCTTGACGAATTTTAAATGTATAAGTTAAGCCATCTTCACTTCTAGTCCAAGATTCTGCAAGTGCAGGAACGATGTTACCAGCAACATCATATTGGATTAAATAATCAGTTGTGTTACAAATGATTTGTGAATCTGCTTGTCTGTATGTATTTGTAATATCATAAGTCTTAGGGAATGATGTAATTGATGTCTTATAAGTCTTATCAATTGTATATCCTAAATCAGTTAATTCTTTAACTGCATCATAATTTGTTTTGTGGCTACCATCAGAATATTGAGCATATGGTGCAGCTGCTTTTCTTTCAGCAACTAATTTAGTTTTCATTGTTGCTCTATCTGATGCTTTAACATAGTTAGTAGCAATTGCTAAATATTTTAATTTGTCTGAATCTGTACCCCATAGTGCATATGGTGCAGAACCAATACCAATTCTAGAAATTGAATATCTACCACCTTGAGTATTAACAGGTAGAATTAAAGCATTTTCGTATAATGATGCTTCTGCTTTTGCATAGTGATAATATTTTTCACTAACTGTTGATGCACTACGTGCAGCAATCATTTCATCTTCGAAAGTACCAAAATAATTGTTGTAAATCTTTTGATCTTCTGTCCAATCTGCTGTTGGATCTACTGAAGCAGTTGTATCTCCTGTTGAACCTGTAGGAGTAACTGTTGTTGCGCCACTATTAGTAGTGTCTGCTGGCTTATCATTATTACCACAAGCTGCTAAAGCGAATACTCCAGCTGCAGCGATAGCTGATAAACTTAAAACTCTTTTAAATTTCATATTAAAAACCTCCAATGTTTTAGGCCTTTTAGCCCCTCTATGTGCGTGATTATACTACATTTTTACACTATTTGTCAATAATTAATGCTATTTTATTGTCATTTTTTCGTTAAAAATTTGTTTTTTTAAATTAAAAAATGAATTTTATTCGATTTTCGCTACATTTTATTCGCAAATGGTTAATTATATTCATGTTACAATTATTTTTTTGTATAATATTTGAATTTAATAATTTATTTTACATTTTTAAATAATATAGTAAAATTATTAATGGTGAATAATTAATGAGTGAAAATAAAGGATTAACAATAGTTGGTTACATTTTAATAGCTATTCTTTTAAGTCCAATTATTGCTGTTTTATTATATTTAATACTTGGTGGATTAATATTTTATATACTAGCAATATATAATAGAGTTAAAAATGGTAAATCAGATATTAAAGAAGGAAAGGATTATAAAACGGCATCTTCTCTATTCTTTTTAGTAGCTATTATAATAACTTTCTTTGTATATAGAGGAAATAATTTAACATTTAATGTATTTTCATGGCGTGATTTCTTTGTATGTCAATTAATTGCGTTTATAGGTTTCATTCCTCTTGTAATTTATTATTATAGAAAAATTAAACATTTAGACAAATAAAAATGCGGCAATTTGTGTTTTGGTTCTATACCCTATCAAGCGTAAGAACCTGTGTTTTAAACACATGCCGCTTTTTATTTACTCTTTATATTCAGTATTATATCCATGGTTTTCTTTTGGTCTTAAATCATTAGGATACATTGTATCAGAAAAGACATCACTACCAGTTTTGTTAATTAGTTTATATACATTAACATAATCTTCAATATCAATTATATTTATGCCTTCTGTCTTTTCTCTACCATTAGATAATCTAATTTTTCCAGTTACTATAAATATATCTCCTACATCACAAGTCTTATCAATAATACCTTGATGAATTGAAATATTTGTAACCTCTTGGAAAGTTTTTCTATCACATTTTGTTGTAAATACACCTGATGTTTGATAAATTGCTTTATCTGTAACCATATATTCAGTGTTTTTCCAGCTTCTAACACTAAATATGATTCTACCTAAATAATACCAAACAGGTGCTAAATGAAGGATGAAAAATGGTATAAGTGCATATCTAAATGAACCAATTCCATTCATTACTCCTTCTTGAAGTAAAAATACGGAAATAAATCCAATATCAAATATTAACCAAATAGCAGCAAATATTGCAAGCGGTGTAAATATACGTTCACTTATAAATACACTTTTATTTGGCTTTCCTTTCCATAATATTCTTTCATTATCATTTTTATAATCTTCTATTTTCATTTTTATAATTCTCCCTTTTAAAAAAGATTATATCATTATTTTTTTAATTTTTCATCTAATAATTTTTTAACATTATTTATCTTATTTAAATCATCTTTATAAATTGGATATGCTTGTTTTGTATTAATAAATATAAATAAATAATTATTAGTCATAACATATTTAAAAATATTACTATATTTCATATTAGTCGTAGATTCTGAATCTAATGTTCTTTTAGTTAAAATTAATTCATCATCTGAAAAATTATAAATATATAATATTCCATCATGTAATTTTGGATTTATTTTTAATAATCTATTTGTCATTACTTTTGTTGTAAGTATGAAATATAAATATGCAAAAAAGATTAATAAGAATGCAGATATACCCATTAAAACATACCATAAATTATTATCATTATTTAATCCTATAGTCATCACTAGGCTTATAGCTAATGAAATAATTGAAATAATAATTATTATTAAAGATAATATTTTATAATTCTTTTTCATTTCGATATTAGCTTTTGCTAATTGTTCAATACTAAATTCATTTTTTATCTCAATCATAATTGCCCCCATTAATTATTATAAGTAAATAATAACTAATTTTTGCATTTTATTACAACATGAAAACATTTTACTTTTTATAAAATATTTTATAAAACAATAAAACATGTTATATTTTTGTTATAAGAATAAAGGAGAAAATATATGAAAAAAAGATATTTAATTACTACACTTGCCTTTATGGGCTTAGCACTTATAAGCTGTAACAATAACAATGATTCAAACAATTCAAAAGAAAAAATAGTATCAAAAGATATTTATGGTATGAGTAAAGATGATTCTTCAATTATCAAATTATCAAATATGAATTTATTATTTAAAGAAAATAGTGATATTCCATATATTTCATTAGATGAAGGTACTCAATTTATGGATGCCTTACGTAAAATTAATTTAGACGATACTACTAAATATAAATATACATCTGTAAAAGATGGAGATAATTATATTATTTCAAATGAAACAGGAGCTAAATGCACAATAAATGCAACAAGCCAAACATTAACTTATGATGATTATGATAAATTTTCAAACTATACACCAGAAGGTCAATCACCACTATCTATAGTATCTATTAAGAAAAATACAAAAGCTATTAAATCAACAAGCCAAAAATATACAAAAGGTAATAGTTTAACTGTTGATTTAAAGCCTTATTCTAAATTAGATATTTATAAAACTAATGATAAATTTTATATTCCACTTAGTGTATATAATACTTTATTATATGATACTAGTGAAAATGTATCATTAACATATAATAATAAGAATTTATATATGGTTACAGGCAATTCATTATCCACTGACATGTTAGGTTTCCCTACAACAACAGCACTAGGTGATGAAATTAGAAAAGATGTAAAGATGCTATCAACAACTGATGAGATGGCTTTATATAATTATGAA
>CADBQV010000274.1 GCA_902796895.1 uncultured Erysipelotrichaceae bacterium
ATTAATTCTTCACTAGCACCATCAAAATTAATTACATTAGTATCATAATTATATTCAGTTAATAAATTAACAAACATTGCATCCCAGTATACTTCTTTATAGCTTGTTGCTTTTTTAATAGTATCTTTTAGATATGTTTTTGCATAATGATATATCATTCTATCAACTAATGCATCAGTATCATCAAGAGTACCACCATAGCCTAGTGATGCTAAATTCCAGCATGTATTTTTAAAATCAAATACATCGCCATCATCTAATACTAAATCATCAATTCCAACTAGTGATGAAACATTGTTTTCAAATATTTCTAAATAATAATTAGAATCAATTACACTGTTTGCTATAGATGATACGAATGAGCCATTTTTCTGAACCTTAGTTACTTTTTCTAATTCTAAGGTTAATGATGAACCTTTTTCGCAATTAATATTAAATGTTTGCTTTTCACCATCTATATCATATACATTTACAACTATATCAATATTTTCATCTTCTGTTGTAGTTATAACATTTGATGTTGTATTTGGTGTTGTTGTGTTATCTGTTGGAGCAGTAGTCTCGTTTGTGTTTGTATTTTCATTTGCATTATTACATGCAACAAGTGGAATAAATGAAAGTGCTAATGCACTTAAACTTAAAAATTTTAATTTTTTCATATTTTTTACTTATTAAACCCTTCTATTATATTTACCATTTCTAATGCGTCTTTTGAATAATAATCAGCACCAATAGATGCAGCAATATCTTTTGTTAATACTGCTCCACCAACCATTATTTTAGACTCGCAATTAATTTCTCTTAATGCTTTTATTGTATCTTCCATAGATATAACTGTTGTAGTCATTAATGCAGATAAGCCAATAACAAGTGGATGATACTTATAATATGCATCAACTACCTTTTCTATTGGTGTATCCTTTCCTAAATCAATAACCTCATAGCCATACGATTCTAATACAACCTTGCATATATTTTTTCCAATGTCATGGACATCACCTTTAACTGTTGCCATAACTATTGTAGCTTTTTTATTTTCTGATTTAGGGAATTTTTGAGATATTACCTTAAATGCTACCTTTGCAGCTTCTGCCGCTGCAATTAATTGAGGTAAATACATTTTTCCCTTATCGTATAAATCTCCTACTTCCTTTAATGCTTGAATTAATATTTCATTAACTACATAAAGTGGTTCATGAATTTCTAATTCTTTATTAGTTAAAGATTCACATTCGTTGTTTAAACCACGCATAACTGCAGTTTTTAAATCTAATTCCAATGCTTTTTTAGGAGCATTTGTATCTTCTATGTCATTATATTTATCAATATAATTAACTGAATTATTATCAATATTTAATAAAACATTATAGGCATCAACAGCCTCAGTCATTTCGCTATCTAGTGGATTTATAATTGGCATGTTTAATCCAGCATACATTGCCATTGTTAAAAATGTCTTATTTAATAATATTCTTTTTGGAAGACCAAATGAAACGTTAGATACACCAAGTGCTGTCTTAACACCTAGTGCTCTTACAAGTGTTAAACCCTTCAAAGTTTCTTTAACTAAAGCTTGTTCTGCTGACGCAGTTAAAACAAGCGTATCAATCATTATTCTTTCCTTAGGTATTCCATATTTTTTAGCCTCATTAATAATTCTTTTGGCGATTTCTAATCTTTCTTCAGCAGTTTTAGGAACACCATTTTCATCAAGTGCTAATCCTAAAACGACAGCACCATATTTTTTAGCTATAGGAAATACCTTATCCATTACAGCTTTTTCACCATTTACTGAATTTATTAAAGGTATACCATTATAATATCTACAAGCTATTTCCATAGCTTCTTTATTAGATGTATCAATTTGAATTGGTGTATCTACATATTCTTGAACCTTTATTAATGCATCTTTTAAAACCTTAGTTTCATCAAGCTTAGGTACACCTACATTTAAATCTAATATTTTAGCTCCACAATCAACCTGCTTTAATGCCTCAGTAACTAGATAATCATAATCACCATCAATTAGCTTTTGTTTAAGCTTTTTCTTACCTGTCGGATTCATTCTTTCACCACAGATAACGACATTATCTATTTTAGTTAGCATTGTTGCTGAATTTATTTGTGTTACATAAGGATTATTTATTTTATTAATTTTACATTTTTTATATTTAGATATTTCTTTAATAAATTCTGGATTTGTACCACAGCATCCACCTATAATAGATACGCCAAGCTCAACATATTTTTTAATATATTCATCATATTCTTCTATACTTAAATCATAATATGTCTTTCCATCCTTTAATTTAGGAAGACCTCTATTTGGCTGAATAATTATTGGTGTATGACTACAATTAATAATTCTTAAAATAACATTATACAATTCCTTAGGTCCTAAACCACAGTTAACACCAAG
>CADBQV010000275.1 GCA_902796895.1 uncultured Erysipelotrichaceae bacterium
GTTTAATTATAATAAGTCATTTTTTAGACCATCATCCATATTGTTATGCAATATGTTTAAAAGATTCGGCAACTCCAATTGGGTGTATAGAATTAAAGCCTAATACTGATATGACAGATAATGAATTAGAATATGAATTAGGATATTGGCTTGGAAAGCCATATTGGAATATGGGTATAATGACTGAAGCATTAAAGGCTTTAATCGATTTTGGATTTAATAATTTAAGATTAAATGCAATATGGTGTGGATATTATGAAGGAAATATTAGATCAAAACGAGTTCAAGAAAAATTAGGATTTAAATTTCAATATAAAAATAATGATTTATATTTAAAATTATTAGATGAAAGAAGAATAGGTTATTCTAATAAAATTACAAAAGAAGAGTGGAATAATCATTAATAATTACTAAAAATAAAAAGTAATAAATTATTTGAATTTAAATATTTATTAATATATAATCATAATTGATTTCGGAGGTATTGAAATTATGAAAAAAATTCAAATGTCTACACCACTTGTTGAGATGGATGGAGACGAAATGACAAGAATTCTATGGAAGATGATAAAAGATGAATTATTATATCCTTTCGTAGATTTAAAAACAGAATATTATGATTTAGGATTAGTTAAAAGAGAAGAAACTAAAGATCAAATCACAATTGATTCTGCAAACGCAACAAAAAAATATGGTGTTGCAGTAAAATGCGCAACAATTACACCAAATAAGCAAAGAGTAGAAGAATATAATTTATCAGAAATGTGGAAAAGCCCTAATGGTACAATTAGAGCCATTTTAGATGGTACTGTATTTAGAGCGCCTATCATTATTGATACAATTAAGCCAGTTGTAAAAAATTGGAAAAAGCCAATTACAATTGCTCGTCATGCTTATGGAGATGTTTATAAGGATACAGAATTTAGAATTGAAAAGCCAGGTAAGGCAGAATTATTATATACATCTAATGATGGTGAACAACAAAGACAAACAATTTATGATTTTGAATGTGCTGGTGTTCTACAAGGATTATATAATAAGGATTCATCAATTGAATCATTTGCTCATTCATGCTTTAAATATGCAATTGATACTAAGCAAGATTTATGGTTTTCAACAAAGGATACAATATCTAAAAAATATGACCAAACATTTAAATTAAAATTCCAAGAAATTTATGATACTTGCTATAAAGCTAAATTTGAAGAATTAGGTATTACATATTTCTATACATTAATAGATGATGCAGTAGCACGTGTTATAAGAAGCGAAGGTGGATTTATCTGGGCATTAAAGAATTATGATGGAGATGTAATGTCAGATATGGTATCAACTGCATTTGGTAGCCTAGCTATGATGACATCAGTATTAGTATCACCAGATGGTAATTATGAATATGAAGCAGCACATGGTACTGTTACACGTCATTATTATAAATACCTAAAGGGAGAAGAAACATCAACTAACCCAATTGCTACAATATTTGCATGGTCAGGTGCTTTAAGAAAACGTGGTGAAATGGATAAATTAGATGATTTAATTAATTTCGCAAACAACCTTGAAAAAGCATCAATTGATACATTACTTGATGGTATCATGACTAAAGATTTAGTTAATCTAGTAGATAAAGGAATTAATGTTAAAGCAGTTAATTCAAAAGAATTTATTCTTGAAATTAGAAAGCATTTAGAAGCAATTTATAATTAAAAATAAAAGGAAGATTTTAAGCTAAATCTTCCTTTTTTATTTCTTCTATAACCTCTTTTGGTGCACTATTTAAATTTCTTCTAAAATGTAAGTTTGTAATAGCATATTGATTTGAAAAATACCATGATATAGGTGAAGCTATTCCAAATGATCCTATTTCAAGTAAATAAAGTGGAAATAATTTTAAGAATGCAAAAAATATATGCTTCATTGATAAAAATCTAAATGATTTATTATTAACTAATAATCTTTCATAATTATATTTTGTTTTACAAAATAATGTAATAGGTTTTGTAATACTTGCTGTAATTAAATGAACTAATTTAGGTATTGCAGAGAATAATAACATTTTCCATAAATTAACAAGTAATTTAGTTTGTGGCATTAATAATTTATCATTAGCTCTACTTAAAAAATAAATATTAGATAATTTCCATTTAAAAAATCTAGATACTATAAAGAAAATTGCGATTAATGAAGGTGCCGAATTTATTAAAGCACCAATCTTAGTTGTAAATAGATATCTTATTGCCTCAGGTATAATATAACTTCCTGTTTCAATTAAATAATTAACTAATGATACTATATTTAAATATATGAAAACTAAAATAAAAATGTATACAATTCCTGTAATATATATTCTATATGCTTCTTTAATTGTGCCCATAAATACTGTTTTTTTACCATCTATTTCAGTATTATTATATATAAGTGAGCAATATTTATAATAAGCAAGTGGAACTAAAATAGATAATGTAATAACAGATAAAAAAATGTATAAAAGCATAGTCAAAAAGAAGGTTTTAAACCTTACATTCATTTTTGATTTAGATTTTCTGTTAATATATATACCATTTCTTCTCATATTTTTATTATATCATAAAAGTTGAAAAACAATCTTCTATTTAATATAATATTATAATATAGAAGAGGTATAGTATGTTTTCTAGAATTAATTTATTATTAGGAAATGATAATTTAAATAAATTAAAGCAATCTAAAATACTTTTAATTGGTGTTGGTGGAGTAGGTGGATATGTTGCTGAAGCACTTGTAAGATCTGGCATAATATATATTGATGTCGTTGATAAAGATGTTGTATCTATATCTAATATTAACCGTCAAATAATAGCTACATCAAAAACCATAAATAAGGCTAAGGTTGATTTAATTAAAGAAAGATTAGAAGAAATAAATCCTAATGTTTCTATTAATACCTATAAAATGTTTATTAATAATGATAATATAAATGATATTGATTTTAATAAATATGATTATATAATTGATTGTATAGATACAGTCTCAGCTAAAATAGCTATTGTATTAAATGCAATAAAATATAATAAAAAAATCATATCATCTATGGGTGCAGGTAATAGATTAGATCCTCAAAAATTAGTAATAACAGATATATATAAAACTGAAATAGATCCACTCGCAAGAGTTATGCGATATGAGCTAAAAAAAAGAAGAGTGAAAAAATTAAAGGTTGCAATATCTAAAGAATATCCTATAATATTAGAAAATAAAATAATAGACCCTGAAAGTAAAAAAACAACACCAGGATCATTCATGCCTGTTGTTGCAAGTATGGGGCTTTTAATTGCAGCTGAGGTAATAAAGGATTTAACAAAGGAAGTGAAAAAATGAAAAAGGTTATAACCATATTTTATATTTTAACTATCATATATTTAATAGCTTCAATAGCATTAACATTTATAATTGGTGGTATATATGTTAATGATGAAGTAGCAAAAATGTCAAATAATGCAGAAGGTGTAGGAGAAGGATTAGCTGTAGCACTTGGTGCGACATTCTTCATCATAATAATGTATATGTTTATGTTTATGATTGCTGGATATTTCTTATTAGCATTAATAATTAATATAAGATTATTCATCCAATTCTTATGTTATAAACCAACATCTAACCTATTAAAGCAAGGAATTGTTAGTATTTGTTTCTTTGGAATAGTACAAGGTATATTATTAATTATATTTAGACAAAAATTAATAGATGCTGTATTTACAGATATGGGAAACTATGATGATATGAGAAAAGACTCTAAGTAGTCTTTTTTCTTTTTTATATTCTTTTTTTAAAAAATATGTTAGAATGAAAAAAAGGAGAGTGATTCTATTGCAAAAATTAATCGATTTAATAAAACAATATTCTGGCGCTACATCTGATAGCCTAGCAATAGCTATGCTTGTAGTTATAGCATTAATTATTGTATTTGGTCTAATTGGTGTAGGTATATCAATTTATTTATGGGTTAAGTATCATAAATTAAATAAGACTAAAAACTCTATTGGAATGACAGGAGAGGAAGTAGCTAGAAGTATATTAGATAAAAATGGCTTAAACCATATTAA
>CADBQV010000276.1 GCA_902796895.1 uncultured Erysipelotrichaceae bacterium
CATTCGTCAAATGACATAATTATATCAGCACCTAAATTATTTTGAATTCTAATTGAATCTTCAGGTGACATAAATAATTTTTCACCACTCTTATGATGTCTAAAATATACTCCTTCTTCTTTGATATCTCTTATTTTAGCTAATGAAAATACTTGAAATCCTCCACTATCTGTAAGTAAGGCACCATCATAATTCATAAATCCTCTAATGCCACCAAATTGCTTAACAACCTCATCTCCAGGTTGTAACCATAAATGATAAGTGTTACCTAAAATTAAGCCATCAGATACTTCTTTTATTTCACTAGGGATTAATGTTTTAACAGTAGCTTGAGTACCAACAGGCATAAATATTGGTGTTTCAAAATCACCATGTGGAGTATGTAATATTCCATATCTAGCACCTGTTTGCTTACAAACATGCTTTAATTCATAATATACTGGTGGCTTCATTATCTAATCCTCTTAATAGAAAATGAAACCTTTTCAAGTGGCATATCATATCTATCTGTTTTAACTGAAGCAATTTTATCAATTACATCTAAGCCTTCAACTGTAGCACCAAATGCTGCATATTCTCCATCTAGATAATCAGCAGCTGAATGCATTAAGAAAAATTGGCTTGAAGCACTATTAGGTGCTGATGTTCTTGCCATAGATATAACACCCTTTGTATGATTTAATTGGTTTTTAACTCCGTTTGAGAAAAATTCACCTTTAATTGTTTCTTTTGAACCACCCGTACCATTTCCTAGTGGATCGCCACCTTGAATCATAAAGCCTTTAATTACTCTATGAAATGTTAAATTTTTATAAAAATTAGATTCAGTTAATTTAATAAAATTATTAACTGTAATAGGTGCTACCTCAGGAAATAATTCAACTGTGATATCACCATAATTTTTAACTTCGATTAATACTCTTGGGTTAGTATCATTTAAATATTTTGTATATTCCATAAATTCCTCCTATTTTATAAACATAGCATCGCCAAATGAAAAGAAACGATATTTTTCTTCTACTGCATGCTTATATGCTTCTAATATAAATTCTCTTCCTGCAAGTGCACTAACTAACATAATTAATGTTGATTTAGGCAAATGGAAATTAGTAATTAAGGCATCTACTGCCTTAAATTTATATCCTGGATAAATAAATATTTGAGTGTTTTTACATTCAGGATAAAATTTATTATCATCATGAATTGCTGATTCAAGTGTTCTTACTGATGTAGTACCTACCGCAACTATTCTTTTGCCTTCTTGTTTAGCTAAATTTAGTCTTTTGGCAGATTCATCTGATATTTCATAATATTCACTATGCATTTCATGATTTTCTATATTTTCTTCATTTACAGGTCTAAATGTACCAAGACCTACATGTAATGTTACTGGTATTATTTCAATTCCTTTAGTTTTTATTTTTTCCATTAATTCTTTAGTAAAATGTAATCCTGCAGTAGGTGCGGCAGCACTACCTGGATTTTTCGCATATACTGTTTGGTATCTATCTTTATCCTTTAATTTTTCATGAATATATGGAGGTAGTGGCATTTCACCAAGCTTGTCTAATATTTCAACTAATATACCATCATATATTAGTTTTACTTCACATATTCCCATATCCTCTTTTTTTATACATTTAGCTTTTAACATACCATCACCAAATGTAATTATACCATCTATTTTTAATCTTCTTTGTGGTTTGACAAGACATTGCCAAACATTATCGCCTAAATCCTTTAATAATAATACCTCCATAACTGCGCCTGTATCTTCCTTATGACCTATAAGTCTTGCAGGTATTACTTTAGTATCATTTATAACTAAAACATCATTTTTATCTAAATAATCTAAAATGTCACAAAAAGACTTATCATCGTAAGTCTTTTTTGTCTTATCTAATACTAAAAGACGAGATTGGCTTCTATCCTTTAGTGGTGTTTGAGCAATTAGTTCTTCAGGCAAGAAATAATCATAATCACTTGTCTTCATTTATTTCACCCTCTTTAATATCTAAATTTAATACACTTAAGAATGATGATAAATCATAATCAGGTATTAAAAAGCATAATTCTTCATTATTATAATTAAATCTTACACAATAACTATTTTTAATTTTTAATCCATAATTAGTCTTTTTAACAAATTCTTTATATTGTATTGAATTAAAAGCATCATCTTTATTCCAATTCATTAAAAATCTAGTTTTGTTATTTTTTATTATGTCAATAAATGAATCTTTTGGAAA
>CADBQV010000277.1 GCA_902796895.1 uncultured Erysipelotrichaceae bacterium
AAAAATAAGGAATTAAAGGTATTTCCTCAAACAACAGTTATGGGTTCTATGTCTTTATATATCTGTAATGCAAGTGAAGAAGGCTTTCAACCAATGAATGCTAATTTTGGTATTATGAAGGATTTAGATATAAGCCATAAGAAATGCGATAGAAAAGCATTATATGCTAAAAGAGCATTAGAGGATATGCAAAAGGAGATTGATAGCCTTGATTAATGAAGATGATGCTATTTTAGAATATATTAATTATTTAAGAAGTATTAAAAATTATTCTGAAAATACAATTTCATCTTATGAAAATGATATTTTAGACTTTAAAAACTTTATTCATGGTGAAAAGCTAGCTAAAGATATTGTGACTATTAAGCCTAATAATAAAAAATTAGGTCAAAGATATGAAACATATTTATCTGGAAAAGATTTATCTGCTAGTTCAATACATAGAAAAATATCATCTTTATCAAGCTTCTATAATTTTTTAATTAAAGAAGAATTAATTAATATTAATCCCTTTTTAAATGTTGATGAGCCTAAAATACCAAAAAGATTACCAGAGATTATAAGCAATAATGAAATATTAATGCTATTTAATGTTTGTGATAAATCTAATAAGCTTGGTATGAGAAATTATTGCTTGCTTGGATTTTTATATGGCTGTGGATTAAGAGTTTCAGAGCTTTGTAATTTACAAATATCTGATATAGATTTTGTAGATAGAACAGTAAAAATAAAAGGAAAAGGATCTAAAGATAGAATTGTAATAATATATGAAGATTTAATTATGGAATTAAAAAACTACCTTACTAATTTTAGACCTCTTATATTATATAATTCTAAGGATGAATCAATTAGAAATGTATTTTTAAATAAAAATGGTACTAAGCTTACTAGAGTTGGTGTAAGAAAAATATTAGAAGGCTTAGTTAAAAAATGTGGTGAGACATATCATATATCTCCTCATATGCTACGTCATAGTTTTGCAACTGCATTACTTGAGGGAGGTGCAGATATAAGAAGTGTTCAAGAATTACTAGGACATGAATCATTATCTACAACTCAAATATATACATCAGTTACATATGAGACTATAAGAAAAAGCTATTCTTTAGCTCATCCAAGGGCTAGAAAAATAGACGAGAAAAAACTTAAAAATGATGATTAATTTTGTTTTTTCTTGTAATTATAATGATTATTTGTTATAATTCTTTTGTTTATTAAGGAATGGTGATAATAATGAAAAAATCATTAATTGGAATAATGACAATATCAGCATGTGTTCTTTTAGCTTCTTGTAGCAAAAAAACATTAGACTATTCTACATTTAGATCAGATGGCTTAAATCCATCAGCAGCAGATTTAAAGAATGAAGATTATATGACTAAGGTTAATGCTACTAAAGATAAATATAATCTAAATTTTAATGGTACAACTGGTGTTGCCTTAAATTTAGAAGCAACACAAGCTGAAGGCTATAAAAAAGAAGAAGTTGAATATAATGTTTATTTAGCTAATGATTATGCAAATTCAGTATTCGCATATAAAATTAAATTATCAGACGTTTATGAAAATTTAGATAAAGCATTTAATGATAATAAAATTAAAACATTCTATATTAATACTTTAGTTTTCTCAGAAAGTATTTATGATGAAGAAAAGAATGCATTTGTTACTGAATTATATAATGATAGTTATGGTTTAGCTAATGTTAAAGATGAAAAGAAGAAATTCGAATTTTCATTTGATCAAGATACTACATCATCATGGACTAAATCAATTAAAGATGATTATGTTACAGGTATAAAGAATGCATATAAGGATAACATAGGTGATATCTATATTAAAGTAGCTTACCTACCTGCTTATTTAGAAAGATATCATAGTGGTCAAGAAATTCTAAGCGCTTATTTCTTAGCTCCTATTTATGTTGAATTCGTTGATAATAGTAATAAATCTATTAAATATGATAAGGATTCAGAAAAAGGATATAAGCTAGAAGATAGCAAAATTTCATGTGAAGAAGTTAAATTAGAATTTGCAAAAGACGATGAAGGTAATGCTAAAAATTATCTAGCAACTAATTTATAATAAGACGAGACTTAGGTCTCGTTTTTATTTTATTTATTAAATAAAAAATATAGTACACGCTTTATGGTGTTTATTCATAATAAAATTAAATAAAATAAGCATTAGATATATAATATCTATTAAATGAAATGTTTGCTATATTATAAAAATAAAAAAATACTTGCAATTGACAGTGCTTTATGATAACATAAAAAAGGCACAAAATACACATGCAATTGGAGTATGCCGTCGTGTGCAAGTAAAATTGATGGAGGCATATGTTGAAGATTGCAGAGGACAGAACAAAAATAAAATGGAGGAAATTAAAAAATGTCTGAATCAGTAGTTTCAATGAAACAATTATTAGAGTCAGGTGTTCACTTTGGACATGCTACTCGTAGATGGAACCCTAAAATGGCTAAGTACATCTTCACTGCAAGAAATGGTATTTATATCATTGACTTACAA
>CADBQV010000278.1 GCA_902796895.1 uncultured Erysipelotrichaceae bacterium
TAAATTTAAAGAAGCTAAAGCCTCAGGTAAATTTGTCTTTGTAGCTGATAATTTAGTAATAGGCTATAGTGAGCCACTTACTAAACCAATTTCATTTACAATCGAACGTGGTCAAAAAATCGCAATACGTGGGGCTAATGGTATTGGTAAAACTACACTATTAAAAACATTACTTGGTATTAATAAACCAATAAGTGGTAGTGTATCACTTGATTACAATATTGAATATGGATATTTCCAACAAGAAGAAATATTAAATAAAAATACAGCACTTGAAGAAGTATGGAATATGTATCCTATAATGACTAATGCTGAGGTTCGTGGAGCTTTAGCTTCATGTGGCTTAACTAAAGAAAAGATAGAATCATTAATGATGGTTTTATCTGGTGGTGAGGCAGCTAAGGTTAGATTATGTAAAATCATGCTAAAAGAATGTAATACATTAGTATTAGACGAGCCTACTAACCACCTAGATGTATATGCTAAAGAATCACTTAAAGAGGCTATAAAGAATTTTAAGGGTACAGTAGTATTAGTATGCCATGAGCCTGATTTTTATTCAGATATTGTTACAGATGTATTTGATGCTGAAAAGTGGACATTAAAAATTATTTAAGAGGATATTATTATGTCTTTAGAATTTAAAAATGTAAAGGTTGATTATATTCCATCAACTAAAGTTACAATTAATAAAAAAGAATATTTAATTCATGGCGTAATTGATGGAGAGGATATTTTAGTAAATGAAAAATTAAAATATCCTAAATTAGAAAAAATATTAAAGCCAAGCCCTGAAAGAATTACTGATGGATGTATCTATCAGGATTTATGTGGTGGCTGTAAATTTATGCACATAAATTATGATTATGAAATAAAATTAAAAGAAAAATATTTGAATGATTTATTTAAGCCATTTCATAAAAGTATTAAAGTAACTAAGATGGATAATCCATATAATTATCGTAATAAATGTCAAATGACATATAAATTATCTAATTCTAAAAAAGTAGTATGTGGCCTATATGAGGAATATAGTCATAATATTATAACAATTGATAATTGTATGTTACAAAATAAAAAAGCTAATTATATAATTTCAGCTATTAATAAAATATTAACTAAAAATAAAATAGAACCATATGATGAAAAAACAAGAGGTGGCGTGTTAAGACATATCTTTATTCGTTCATCACATTATCTTGATGAATTAATGCTTGTATTTGTAACTAATGGTGAATTCTTTCCAGGAAGAAATAATGTAATAAATGATTTAAAAAAATTAAATTTAGGTATTACAACAATCGTTCAAAATTTTAATTCTAGAGATACATCAATTGTTTTAGGATCAAAAGAAAAAGTATTATATGGTCCTGGTTATATATATGAGATGGTTGGAGATTTTAAATTTAAAATATCTCCTCAATCTTTTTTCCAAATTAATAGTATTGGAATGAATATTTTATATAATAAAGCAGTAAGTCTTGCTGAATTTAAAAAGACAGATGTTGTAATTGATGCTTATTGTGGTGTTGGTACTATTTCACTTTTTATTTCAAAACATGCTAAGATGGTATATGGCGTAGAATTGAATAAAAATGCTGTATTTGATGCTAAAGTAAATGCTAAAATTAATAATGTTAAAAATGTAGAATTCATTCAAGATGATGCGACTAATTTCATGACTAATCTAGCAAGACAAAGAGAAAAAATCGATGTAGTTATGATGGATCCACCAAGAGAAGGATCTACAGTACAGTTTATAAACGCTATAGGATATTTAAATCCTAAAAAGGTTATTTATATATCTTGTAATCCTATAACATTAAAAAGAGATTTATATAATTTCTTTGAAAATGATTATAATTTATTAAGCTTAGAATCAGTCGATATGTTTCCAAGAACACAACATTCAGAGATGATTGCAGTATTAAAAAAAGATACTGAGACATTAGAATTAGAAGAATTAGTAAGAAAAGAAAATACTAAAAATTATAAAGAAAATAAAATTAGATATATACCAAAGGCTGATATTGAAATGATGAAAAATGATAAATATGAAGCTAATGGATTTAAAAATAAGAAGAAAAAATATTAGATTAATAATTTTAAGAAGGATGAAAAAAACATCCTTTTTTTGTTTTTTGACTTGTTCTACAATATACATACATCTTATTAAGTATTTATATGTTATAAAATTCATTTTTATCTCAATAATATCACTATGATATTTAATTAAAATATCTCTATTTGGTAGTAGATTCAATTGTTTCTTTTCTAATTCAAATAAAACCATTGGAGCTGGTTTAGTTTCACTATTCTTTTTATTTGTGATAATGTAGAATCGAATCAATTATATCTGATTATCCAAACAATAGTGATTTGCATAGTTGATGCTATTATAAAAGTAGACACAATAGTTAATAAAAATAATGTAAATATAATAGATTAAATAGAAAGGATTCTTAAGGGAATCTGTCCCTTAAGGTATAATATCAATTTATTTGATATTCTTGTATATAAACCCTTAAGGGTTCGCGCGCAATCATTTTCAATTTGGTTAATCTATTGTATAATAAATGAAATGAGGTTAACTATTATGTCAAAACAATTAAGTCCACTAGAAAAAGAATTTTTAGTCAAAAGATTCCTGTCAAATCCAGATATTAAATTAACTGAATTTGCGAGAGCTAATAATATATCTGATACTTCTTTAAGAAAATGGGTAGAGATATATAAAAATGAAGGAATAGCTGGTTTTACAAAAGGTAATCCTGAATATCAAATATTACCAGAAGGAACTGAAGAAACTACAGAGAATTACAAGCGTGAAATTATTAAGCTTAGGATTGAGAACGAAAGACTAAAAAAAAATTATACTGCGACGGAGAATCCAGATGGGACGATAACCTACACACGTTTAAAGGAAAAGAATACGCAATAGTCAAAACATTATCTAAAGAATATGATGTTAAAGAATTATGTGAATTAATGGGTGTATCAAGATCTGGATATTATAAATGGCTTAATAGAGATGATAGTAAGCAAGAATCCAGACGTGAAGAAGCTAAAGAAATAATAACAAAAGTTCATAATGATCATCCATCACATGGATATAGATGGGTTACAGCGTTTATTAATTATAATTACAGCAAAAATTATAGTCCTGGCTTCGTTTATTCAGCTTTTAGGGCATTAGGGATAAAATCCCTAACCAAACATAAAGAAAAGCCTAGAAAGCGAAAAGAAAGAGATAAATATCCTAATCTTATATTTTCAACTTGGGAGACCGTTGATAGACCACGACAGGTTATAGTTTCTGACATGACATGTTTTTATGTTTACTATTCATATTATGAATTAACGATGTATTTTGATGTCTTTACAAAACAAATAGTGGCAGCAAGATTTGGCAGAAGACGTGGAGATAGAATGCAATATATTGATGGTCTTATAGATGTCATAGCATTACTTGAAGAGGAAGGCGTTACTGAACCAGTAGTAATACATACTGATCAAGGAAGTGTATATGCATCAATGGCCTATAACGAATTGATAAAGGATAAAAATATTAATCGCTCTATGTCTAGACCTGGTAAGCCAACGGATAATCCTGTGAATGAATCTTTAAATGGTTGGATAAAAGAAGAATTATTTATTGATTTTAAATTAGATGAATCCAAAGATCCTATTGAAACAGTAAAAGGATATATAAAATATTATAATTCTCAAAGACCAAGTTGGGCACTTAATTATGATATACCTGATTTGTTTTATGAAAAATACATGAATGGCGAGATGGAACATAAAGATACATTTAATAAAAGAGTACTTACAGAAGTGCCAAAATATGTACTTAAGAAGATGTCTACTTCTAAAAACGAAAATGATGAAAAAAATGAAGATGTGTCTACTTAATAAAATGAAAATTAAATAAAAAACTTTTTGTGTCTACTTTTCTTGACAAGTACA
>CADBQV010000279.1 GCA_902796895.1 uncultured Erysipelotrichaceae bacterium
CATTAAATGCTAAAGATTTTATTGAATATTTAACAAATAAATATAAAGAAATATATCAATTTTAATTATGGATAATATATTACTAGAAAAATTAAGTGATTATTTAAATAATAATCCAGATTTAATAACCATAAGGGAAATAAATAAAGTATCTAAAATATTAAATGATGATAATTTAGCACTAAATTTCTTATTAAAAGAATATTTAGAATATGAATATGATTATTTAAAAATCTTAAATAAATTAAATGTATTGGATTATATGAATAATTCATATTATAAAAACATTAAATTAAATAACATTAAATATAATAATTGGGAAATAAAAATAGATAAGGTAAAACCATATGAATTATTCGTATGTGATAATTTTAAAGAATTAAATGATGAAATTATACCTCAAATAGGATATTTTACTAAACCATTTTATTATCCTACAATTTATAAAGATAATAGACTATGGATGTCTATTACTCCAAATGAAATAAACACAATGAAAAAAGATATTTCAGATTCATTTGGAAATGTCTTAGTCCTAGGCCTTGGCTTAGGATACTTTCCATACATGATATCTTTAAAAAATAATGTTTATAATATAGATGTAATAGAAATAGATAAATCAGCAATTGATTTATATAATAAATATATTAAAAATCAATTTGATTCTAAAAAGATAAATGTAATTAATTATGATGCCAAAGAATATATAAAAAAATTAGATAAAAAATATGATTTTATCTATATAGATTTATGGCATGATGTATCAGATGGAATTGAATTATATAAATATTTTAAGGAATACGAAAAGATATATAAAGATAGTATTTTTAGATATTGGATATATGATACTATAAAATATTATTTGTAGAATGATAAATCTTATTATTTTCTAAAATTAATTTTAATATACTAAAAACGCTCATAAAGGCGTTTTTTCTTTTTTATAGTAAAATACATAATTAAAGCTAATAAAATTAAAAATAACGCAAATTTTAAAGATTTTCATTTGAAATACCCTCATCTATATGATATAATCATATAGAAGGAGTTTATTTTAAAAATGAAGCATATAAAATTAAAAAGTGAGTATTTAGAACTTCAACAGCTACTTAAAATCGAAAATTTTATATCTTCTGGAGGTGAAGCAAAATATTATTTACAAGAAAATATAGTATATGTAAATAATGAGCAAGAATCTAGAAGAGGCAAAAAATTATATCCTGGCGATATTGTTAAAATTGGAAATGAGGAATTTATTATTGAATGATTAAAAAAATAGAATTATCTAATTTTAGATTATTTGATAATATATGCCTAGATACAAACAATTCGTTAGTAATTTTTAGTGGCAAAAACGCAACAGGAAAGACTTCTATTTTAGAAGCAATAAGCATTGCTTCAACAACTAAAAGTCATAGAGAAAGAAATTTAATAAATGTTATTAAAGATAATAAAGATTATTTAAGCATTAAAATAAAAGCAAACAAAGAATATAAAGTAATTATCGATAATGAAAATAAGAATTATTTTATCAATAATAAAAAAGAAAATATTATTGATTATGTAGGTAACCTAGATGTTATTTTATTTTCACCAGATGACTTAAATTTAATTAATGGATCTAAAATAGATAGAAGAAGATTTTTAGATTTAGAATTATCTTTAATAAATAAAGATTATTTAAGAAATTTAATTAAATATAAAAAGATCTTAAATGAAAGAAATGAATTATTAAAAAATAAAAATATCGATTTAATTTATTTAGATGTCTTAACAAATTCATTAATTGATTCATTAAAATTATTATATTATTCAAGAATCGCATTAATTGATGACATTAATAATTATTTAATTGATATATCTAAATTATTAAATGTAGGAGAAATAAAATTAGAATATATTAAAACTTATGATCCTAATGATATTTTAAATTCATTTAATTTAAAAAAAGAAAAAGATATTTTAACTCACTTTACAAATATAGGAATTCATAGAGATGATTTTAAAATATACTTAGACAAAAAGGATGTATTTACTTATGCATCATCAGGTCAAAAAAGAATTATTGTTATCGCTATTAAACTCGCATTAATAGAATATTATAAAAGAATTAAGAATAAAGATATCATCTTACTTTTAGATGATGTTTTTGCTGAATTAGATAAAGAAAGAATAACTAATTTAGTTAAATATATTAAAAGATTAAAACAGGTTTTTATAACTACGACTACTATTTTAGAAGTTCCTGATGAAATTCTAAAGGAAGCGTTAGTATTAAGAATATAAAATCAAATATTATAAGGAGAGAAAAAAATGGAAGATTCAATTAAAAATGAAATTGAAGAATTGACAGGTGATAATCCTGATTCATCAGGCTATGGTGCCGACAAGATTAAAATTTTAAAAGGATTAGAGCCTGTAAGAGAACGTCCTGGTATGTATATTGGTTCAACAGGTGTTACCGGCCTACATCACTTAGTATGGGAAATTGTAGATAATTCAGTAGATGAAGCATTAGCTGGATATGCAAGTCATATTATTGTTGAAATATTACCAGATAACGTTATTAGAGTAGA
>CADBQV010000280.1 GCA_902796895.1 uncultured Erysipelotrichaceae bacterium
AACAAAATTAGATATCATATCTAAATTTGCAGGATTTGAAAAATCAATAATAATATCAAAATCTTCTTTAACATCATCTAATGTTTTTCTATCAAGCTCTATTGCAACATTACAAAGTAAGTCATCGCCTAAAGCTTCAGCAACAAGCTTACCCATTGCACCATAACCAACTACTACAGCCTTCATTAGAAAATCAACTCCTTATTATTATCAATACAATCATTTAATACTTTAGCCTTATCAGGACTCATAGTATCAAGTGGTGCTCTATAACCACCTACATTAAATCCTAAATGATTCATTGCTTCTTTAACTGGAATAGGATTTACTTCTAAGAATAAATCATTAGTTAAATCTAATAATTTATTAGCTAAAGCTGTAGCTTCACTATATTTGTTATTTAGACATAAATCACAAATTTTTGCAGTTTGCTTTGGTGCTACATTTGCTAAAACTGAAATAACACCTTTTGCACCAATAGACATCATTGGAACAATTATATCATCATTACCTGATAACATAATAAAATCATCATTTAAATATTTTGATATTTTCATGGCATAGCTTAAATTACCTGATGCTTCTTTAATACCATAAATATTTTTATGCTTAGATAATACGCCTACTGCATTAACTGATATAGACATACCAGTTCTTCCTGGTACGTTATACATTATAATTGGGCATTTAGCAGCGTCTGCAACTTGAGTGAAATGCTTAATTAAGCCACTTTCATTTGTTTTATTGTAATATGGAGTAATTACTAGTAAGTAATCTGCTCCAAGCTCACTATAAATTTTAGATCTTGATACTGCCTTTTCAGTTTCGTTTGAACCTGAACCTACAATTAATGGAACTCTTTTATTAACCTTTTTAACTGCAAATTTAACCATTTGTTCTTCTTCATCAAAAGATAGAGTAGATGCTTCACCTGTAGTACCAAGTAAAACAATTCCTCCAGAATTATTATTAATATGATATTCTAATAATTCTCCTAATTTTTCATAATTTACACTTCCATCATTATTAAATGGTGTAACTAAAGCTACAATACTTCCTTTTAACATTATTCTTCCTCCATATTATAATCTAATTCAAATATTTTATTTACAGGAACATTTATTGTTAAATATCCCTTTCTATTTATTTCAACATCCATATAACCACCATCAATTATGCATTTAGCAGTTAGCTTAGTATATCCAAGCTTACAAGATGCTGCCAGTGCTGCTGCAGTTGATGATGCACTCACTACAAATCCTGCATCTATTGCGTAGGTTTTAACAAGTAATGTTTTTTTATCTTTCACACAAACAAATGTGACATTTGTTTTTTTAGAAAATATTTTATATTCACTAATTTCTTTAGCCATATTAATTAAGCTTGAATTTTCTATATCATCTACAAACACTACTGTTTGAATACCATCTAAGTAAAATGAATATATAGTAAATGATGAATTATTAATTGTAATAACTCTACCAAAACAATCTAGTGGATCATTTACATATATCATTTGATTTTTAAAATTAGGTATACCTATATTAGTTGATGCCATAAAAGGTATTTCTTGAGTAATCTCTAAATCTATTTTTTCATTATTAGACATTACTGATGCCTTACTTCCTCTAATTAGCTTTTTATCATATACATATTTTAAAAAGCACATTAAGGCATTAGAATTTGATAATTCTTCTTTTCCATCTTTCATATATATAAATATTTCAAATGGATTAGTTTTAATAACTACAAGTCTAGATGCACCAACACCTAAATGTCTATCTAATATTTTTATAGCTAATTCATTATAATTAATATTTCTTTCATATTGTGTTAATAAAAAATCATTACCACAAACATGCATTTTAACTATATTCATTATAATTCTCTTTCAATTAATTCTTCTAATGTTTGTCTTTTAACTGCAAGCTTTGATTTACCGTTATCTACAAACACAACTGCAGGAGTAAGTGCCTTATTATAATTTGATGACATTGAATATCCATAAGCACCTGTTGTGTATGTAATTAATAAATCACCTTGCTTTGCTTCTGGTAATTTATAATTTTCAATTATTAAATCACCACTTTCACAGCACTTACCAGCGATTGTAACAGTGTGGTCTTTAACTAAATTTTCTTTTCCTACAATATCACAATCATATTTTGCACCATATAGTGCTGGTCTAATATTATCTGTCATACCACCATCAATGAAATAATATTCTTTATTAGGTGTCTTTTTTGTATAACCAATAGTATATAGTGTATAACCTGCCTCAGCTACAATTGATCTACCAGGTTCAATTGCTAGCTTCTTAATTTTTACATTATTTTCTTTAAGTAGATTTTCACATGTTTCAATTAAAGTTTTAGATACTATATCAAATGGAATTGGTTTATCTTCATTTGTGTAATGAACACCATAACCACCACCGATATTTAATACTAATTCTTCTTTAAAATCTTTACAATATCCAATTAATTTTTCTAAAGCTGATTTAAAACATGCTAGATCAAATATTTGAGATCCTATATGAGAATGGAAACCCATAAAATTAATATATTTATTGTTATTGATAATATCTAGCATTTCTTTAAAATCATTTGAATTATAAATAACACCAAATTTAGAATCTACATGTGCTGTAACAATAAATTTATGTGTATGTGCTTCAACACCTACATTTAATCTTATGATGATATTTACACTCTTTTTTAGATTATTTAAGATATCTGATAAGCATTTTAATTCATCTAAGTTATCTACAACAATAGTACCTACATTATTATTAATAATATAAAGTAAGTCATCATATGTTTTATTATTACCATGGAAATATACTTTTTTAGGATCAAAACCAACACTTAGTGCTGTATATAATTCACCTACTGATACACAATCTAAAGACAGGCCGTTATCTTTAACTAAACGGATCATTTCTTTTACATTAAATGCTTTAGATGCATATAATATTTCAGTTTCAAATTGATTTGATTTAAAATTATCTTTATATAATTTCATTATATTTTTGATATGTGCGGCATCAAAAATATATAGGGGTGTGCCATATTTTTCTTTTAAATCAAATACATTTACATTAGATATTTCCATAATTACCTCCAAAAAAATAAAGGGCTTATGGCGCCCTTTAATAATTTAATATTATAAATAATTAGCGCCTCTACATTAAGTAGGAGTGGTATAAGTATTTCCTATACCCCCATAACTATACTATACCTAGTATAATTATTCGGCAATGGTTACCTTTCTTATAGATCACAGAATGTCTTCTCACTATAATACTCATTTGCATTGCTACCTCTAATTTATTAAGATATTTAAATAATACAACTTTTTTTTACAATTGTAAATATTGTATTTAATATTTTAAATTAATTACCAATATTTTTCTGTTTTTAAGCTTCTTGATAAAAGCTTAGTTAGTGCTTCTTTAGCACTTATTTTGTCTTTTACAACTAAATATGCAGTATTTATAATAGGTAAGTCCAAATTATATTTTTTACCTATTTCATATCCTGCCATAATTGCACGGATGCCTTCAACTGTTTGAGCTAAACTTCCTACAGCTTCACTTACAGATTTTCCTTCACCTATTTTTAAGCCACATTGGAAATTTCTTGAATTCATTGATGATGCAGTAACAATTAAATCACCAATACCTGATAAGCCATATGCAGTTTCCATCTTACCACCTAAAGCTGATACAATTGAAACTATTTCTTTTACACCACGGCTTATTAAAAACGCTCTAGCATTTTCACCAAGACCCATACCTGATGCAACACCTGAGACTATAGCGATTGCGTTTTTCATTGCACCACCAGTTTCAACACCTATTACATCATCT
>CADBQV010000281.1 GCA_902796895.1 uncultured Erysipelotrichaceae bacterium
ACTTCCTTCAATCTATCCTAATTATTCATTCCCAACAGATGAATTTAGATTACAATTAGTTGAACTTTGTAAGAAGATGAATACAACTCCTTTATTTGCACCTGTAGGATATCAATCAGTTGATGAAGCGCGTGCAAAAGAATCATTAATGTTAAAAGGTGATGTATTTAAAACTCAATTTCCAGGATTTGTTTATTTAACTGATGAAGAAAAACAAGATCCAAAAATTTCAGTAGATAAATTATTTAGACCAGAATAAAATAATAAATAAAAAAGAAATAAGGTGATACCTTGGGTATTTTTACATTAATTATTTCAATGCTTTTTTATCTTTCGTTAGTAATAATATTTATTCTATATATTATAAGCTTTAGCTTTAAAAAATATAATTTTGCAGATAAATTTTTATTCTTACTTTTCATTGATGGATTTATAACTATAATGGTTTTATCATGGATGGTTGTATTAATGAACGGAGGATTTAATGTCAATTTCCATATTAAAGGCGATTATTCATGGACATTCTTTGTGTTTGTTCCGTTTTTCGTTGTTGTTATGGTACTTGATTATTTTGTTAGAAAAAGAATTGAAAAAAAAGAAAGTATCATATTATTAACAGCAAGATATTTGCTTCCTGTTATTGTAGTTATCGCATTTGCCTTAGCTACAGTACTTTTGAATTTTAATTTTAATTATTATAGCTATATTAAATAAAAAACGTTTTCAAATAAACACTTTATGATGTATTTCTTTATAAAGTGTTTTATTTATTGTATTATAATAAAGTATATTTAAAAAAGAGGTACATTATATGAACGCTATATTATCAGTAGTAGGAAAAGATACAGTAGGTATTTTAGCTGCTGTAGCAGAAAAATGCTCATGCCATAAGGCAAATGTTAATGATGTTAAGCAAACAATCATTGATAATTATTTCGCAATGTTTATGATTATTAATATCGATAATTTAAATATTGAATTTAATGATTTCGTTGATGAAATGACAGAACTTGGCAAAGCTAAAAATTTAGAAATTCATTGTATGCATGAAGATATTTTCAATTTAATGCATAAGATTTAATTTGAGGTATAAATGATATGTATACAAATTATGAAATAATGGAAACAATCAAAATGATTCAAGAAGAAAATCTTGATGTAAGAACTATTACTATGGGTATTAGCTTAATTGATTGTATGGATACTGATATTAATAAATCTTGTGAAAAGGTTTATAACAAAATTTATAATTATGCTAAGGATTTAGTTAAAGTAGGAGAAACTATATCTAAAAAATATGGTATTCCTATCGTTAATAAAAGAGTAGCAGTTACACCTATTTCGATGCTTGTTGGTGTATCTGGTGGTGATCCTGTATTATATGCTAAAACATTAGATAAGGTAGCTAAGGCTATCGGTATTAATTTTATTGGTGGCTATAGTGCTTTAGTTCAAAAAGGATTTGCCCCTGGTGATAGAGAATTAATAGAATCTATTCCAAGAGCTTTAGCTGAAACTGAATTAGTATGCTCAAGCGTAAATGTTGGTTCAACAAGAGCTGGTATTAATCTTGATGCAGTTAAATTAATGGGTCAAAAGGTAAAAGAAGCAGCTGAAATTACTAAGGATAGAGAATGTATTGGTGCCTCTAAATTAGTAGTATTTTGTAATGCTGTTGAGGATAACCCATTTATGGCTGGTGCCTTCCATGGTGTTGGTGAAGCTGATTGTGTAATTAATGTTGGTGTATCAGGACCTGGTGTTGTTCGTGCAGCTATTGCAAAAGCACCTAAGGATGCATCTATATCTGAGATTGCTGAAATCATTAAGAAAACAGCATTTAAAGTTACACGTATGGGTCAATTAGTTGGTGTTGAAGCATCAAATATGCTAGGTAGACCATTTGGTATTGTCGATTTATCACTTGCACCTACACCTGCAGTTGGTGATTCAGTTGCACATATATTAGAAGAAATAGGCTTAGAACAATGTGGTGCTTGTGGTACTACCGCATGTCTTGCAATGTTAAATGACGCAGTTAAAAAAGGTGGTGTCATGGCATCATCTAGAGTAGGTGGCTTATCTGGTGCGTTTATTCCTGTATCAGAAGATGCTGGTATGATAGCTGCGGCAGAAAGTGGTGCCTTAACTATTGAAAAATTAGAAGCTATGACAGCTGTATGTTCAGTAGGTCTAGATATGATAAT
>CADBQV010000282.1 GCA_902796895.1 uncultured Erysipelotrichaceae bacterium
GAAATTGATATTAATAAAATATCACCAATTGAAGCATTAAATATTTTATATGAGCTAAAGGAGATGTAATATGGGAAAAATACAAAAGATGTCTCCTAAGCTTGCGAATTTAATTTCTGCAGGTGAGGTTGTTGAAAGACCATCAAGCGTTGTTAAGGAATTAGTAGAAAACTCAATTGATGCTAATTCTAAAACTATTAAAATATATCTTAAAAATGGTGGTATTGATGAAATAAAAATTGTAGATGATGGTGATGGAATGGATGAAGAGGATGTTAATTTAGCATTCCTTCCTCACGCAACATCTAAAATAAAAAATGAATATGATTTATTTAGAATTAAGACACTTGGCTTTAGAGGTGAGGCTATTGCTTCAATTGCTATGGTATCTGAAATGAATATTCAATCAAGTACTGATGGAATAAATGCCTATTCACTTACATATAAAAACGGAGTAAGAGAAAAAGGTGAGGTAATAAATCATAATAAAGGAACAACTATTACTGTTAAAAAATTATTTTATAATACTCCTGCAAGATTAAAATATTTAAAAAGTGATAAGACAGAATTATCATCAATAATATTTTATATAAATAGAATTGCCTTAAGTCATCCTGAATTAAAATTTATTTTATATTCTGATGATAAGCAAGTTATTAATACAACAGGTTCTAATAATTTTATAACATTAGTTGCTGAAATATATGGTATAGATGCTGCTAAAAATGTATTAACTCATGATTATATATCAGATGGATATAAGGTTAAATTAGTTTTAATTAAACCAGTAATATACCGTTCTAATAAATTAGATGTTACATTAATTTGTAATGGAAGATTTATTAAAAATTATAATATTATAAACGCAATTATAAAAGGATATGAAACATATATACCAATTAATAAATATCCTATTGCGATAATGTATTTAAATATTGATCCAATGCTAATAGATGTAAATGTTCATCCAGCAAAAACTGAAATTAAAATATCTATTGAGGATTCACTTTGTAATACACTTACAAACGAAGTTAAAGATGTCTTATCTAATGTTAAAAATATTGCAACAAGACATTTAGAAGAAAAAAAGGCATATCAAAAACAATCTATTTTTGATAATTTATCATTTAATGAAAATGTTGAATCTTCATATGTAAGTGCACCTTCAATAAAAGAATTTGAATATAGACCAATTAATAAAATTAAAAAAGAAGAAACTATTATTGAAGAATCAAATGATAAAAAAACAATAGAGATAATAAAGGATGCAACAATTATAAAAGAAGAAAATACTAAAAAGATTCCTTATATGGAATATGTAGCTACAATATTTGCTACATATTTAATATTCCAAAATGAAGAAGGAATGTATTTAGTAGATCAGCATGCAGCAAATGAAAGAATTAATTATGAATATTATTATTCATTATTATCTAAAAGCTATGAAATAGTAGATTTATTAATTCCTATTTCACTTACATTCACTAAGGATGAGGCATTATATATAATTGATAAAAATCAAGAATTTGAAAAAATAGGCTTTTATTTAGATCAAGTAGGAGATAGAGATTTCTTAGTTAGAAGAGTACCTCATTTCATTAAGCTTGATGATGTATCTGATATGATACATGATATTATTTCAAATATGATTTTAAATAATAAAATAGATATAATGTATTTTAGAGATAAAATAGCTAAACAAATAAGCTGTAAAGCATCAATTAAAGCAAATCACCAAATTTCTAAAGAAGAAGTTTATGAATTAATGAAAAGATTAAATGAATGTAAAAACCCATATACATGTCCTCATGGTAGACCTACGATTATAAAGCTTACAGTAAGTGATATTGAAAAAATGTTTGAAAGGATTCAATCATAATGAAAAAGGTTTTAGTTGTTGTAGGACCTACTGCTGTAGGTAAAACAAAAATAGCGATAGAGCTTGCTAAGCATTATAATTTAGAAATAATAAGTGGCGATAGTGTAAGTATATATAAAAAATTAGATATCGGAAGTGCTAAGCCAACTAAAGAGGAAATGTCTGGTGTTAAGCATTATTTAATTGATAAATTAGATGTAGGTGAAGATTATAGCTCTTGTGATTTCCAAAAGGATGCAAGAAAAATAATAGATGAATCAGATGATATTAAAATTATATCTGGTGGTACAGGATTATATATTGAATCTGTTTTATATAATTATGAATTTAAAGCATCTAAAAGAGATTTGGATTTAGCTTTAAAATATAAAGATTATTCTAATTTAGAATTATATGAAGAATTATTAAAAATAGATAAGGATATAGATCAAACTAAAATTCATCCTAATAATAGAAAAAGAGTTTTAAGAGCTATTGAGGTTAAGCTTGAAACTAGCAATTCAATCCATTCATATAATAAAAAGAATGAAAAATATTATGATTATTTTATAATTTATTTATCAATGGATAGAGAAAAGCTATATGATAGAATCAATAAAAGAGTAGATATAATGATTAAAGATGGATTAATTGATGAAGTTAAATCATTATATGATAATAATTTATATCCTCACGCTATAGGATATAAGGAATTATATCCATATTTTAATGGTGAAATATCTTTAGAAAGTGCTATTGATGAAATTAAAAAAGATTCAAGACACTTAGCTAAAAGACAAGAAACATGGTTTAGAAATCAAATGGAGGATTGTCACTTTTATAATGTTGATGTAAATAATATTGAAAAAACTATATCAACAATTATAAAGGATGTAGATATGTGGATAAAATGAAAATATATTTAATTGGTATGCCTGCATCAGGCAAATCTGTATTAGGAAAAAAGCTAGCAGAAAAGCTTAATATGGAATTTATTGATATGGATTCATACATTGAAAAGAAAATGACATTATTTATTGATGAAATCTTTAATATGTATGGTGAAGAATATTTTAGAGCTTTAGAAACTAAAACATTAGAAGAATTTATGAATCTTGATAATGTAATTATTTCAACTGGCGGTGGTGTAATCAAAAATAAAAAACATAAAGAATTAATGAATGGTTTATGTGTATTTTTAGATGTACCACTTGATGAAATAGAAAAAAGAGTTAAAAAATCAGATACAATAAGACCTTTACTTGAGGTTAAAACAGTATATGATTTATATAATGAAAGAAAAGAATTATATGAATTCTTTACTGATTTAAAGGTATCTAATTTAGATATAAATAAGGCTATTGATGAAATATGTGAGGCAATAAAATGATAAAAAAGGTATTAGTTATAAATGGTCCTAATTTAAATATGCTAGGTAAAAGACCAAAAGAGCATTATGGCTCTTTAACATTAAATGATATAAATGAATTAATGATTAAAGAAGCAGATAATAAATTAGAATTAGAATTTTATCAATCAAATAGTGAAGGTGATATTGTAACTAAAATTCAAGAATCATTAAATCTTGATGCGATAATCATCAATCCAGGTGCTTATACACATACATCAGTTGCAATACATGATGCCTTAGAAATGTTTACAGGAGAAATTGTTGAGGTTCATTTATCTGATGTAGATAATAGAGAAGATTTTAGAAAAATTAATTTTATTAGAAGTGTAGCAACAAAAACTTTTAGTGGTAAAAAGGAATATAGCTACCTTGATGCAATAAAATATTTGAAAGATATGAAATAATATGATATAATTTTCAATGTTTAAAAAATAATAAGGAGAAAATAATATGATTAATGTAAATGAATTAAAAAATGGCGTAGTTATTGAATACGATGGAAAATTAATGCAAATTATTGAATTTATGCATGTATTACAAAATAAGGTTGCATACGTTAGAGTTAAAATGAAGGATTTAAGAAGTGGTGCAGTTATGGAAACTGCTTTAAAGGGTTCTGATTCTGCATTCAAGAGATGCTTCATTGATAAGCGTGAAATGCAATATTTATATTCTTCAGGAGATTCATATACTTTCATGGATACTGAAACTTATGAACAAATTGATATTCCTGCTGAAAGATTAAAATGGGAAAAGAATTTCATGCTAGAAGGTATGAATGTTAATATCTCATTCTATGAAACTGAAGTTTTAGGTGTAGTATTACCAGATAAAATTGATTTAACAGTTACTGATACTGAACCAGCTGTAAAAGGCGATACAAAGACTAATGCATTAAAGGATGCAATCGTTGAAACTGGATTTAAGGTAAAAGTTCCTATGTTCATTGAAAATGGTGAAAAGATTACTTTATCTACAGCTACTGGCGAATATAAAGGTAGAGCTTAATTTAGGAGTGATGAAAAGTGGACATACAATCGTGCGTCTTATCTGATACTGTTTCAGGGTCGAGTTTTAATGTAGTTTTATTTGTTATAATGATTTTTTTAGTCATTTTATCAGCATTCTTTTCTATGAGTGAAACTGCTTTTTCAAGCGCATCTGATACTAAATTAAGAATTTTAGTAGAAGCAAAAACTGCAGGTGCTAAAAAAGCAATATATTTATATGAAAGATTTGATAAGACTGTAACTACATTATTAATTGGTAACAATTTAGTTAATGTTGGACTTTCTGCTATTGCAGTAATATTCTTTTCTGAATTGTTAATTAATGCTGATGAAAATCTAATATCAATTATTACAACACTTGTAATAACAATTGTTCTTTTAATTTTTGGCGAAATAGTACCAAAAATGATTGCCAAGATGCATTCAGAAGCAGTATGTACAAAGGTTGCATGGGTAGTTTATGTTTTATCATTGATATTTTACCCACTTGTTATATTATTCGTTGGAATTCAAAAAGTATTAACAAGAAACCATACAGAAGAATCTGTAATTGAAAAAGAAGAATTAAATGTTATTATTGATGAATTAGAAAATACTGGTGAAATTGAAGATAGCGAAGCTAATGTTTTACATAATGTATTAGATTTAGGTGAAACATCAGTTGAGGATATAATGGTTCCTAGAATTAAAATGGAAGCAATCGATTATGATTCTACATTAGATGAAGTAAAAGAATTCATGGTTAATAATCCATATTCAAGAATACCAGTATATAAAAAAGATAAAGATCACGTAGTAGGTGTTTTATACGAAAGAGATTTCTTCCCTGCATATGTAAAAAATTCAAGATTATCTTGGAGAAAATTATTACGTCCTGTTAAATTCGTAAGTGCCGCAATGAAGGCTGACGATTTAATTAAAGAAATGCAAATAACTAAAAACCATCTAGCTGTTGTTAGTGGTGAATATGGTGATGTATTAGGTATAGTTACACTTGAAGATGCATTAGAGGAATTAGTTGGTGAAATCTACGATGAGCATGATGAGAAAAATGCAAATGCCGGAAGATTTGAAAAACAATCAGATGGTTCATATGTTTTAGATGCAGATATGTTCGTTGAAGATTTATTTGAAAAATTAGAAATAGGTGACGTTCCTGAGGATGTACCATCTAAGGTATCTGGATGGTTATTTGAAAAATGTGAAAGCTTACCTGTTGCCGGATTTACAATTAATTATCTAGCAAGCTATACTAAGGCAAATGAAGATGGTGATTACAAGGATTATAATAAGATGTTATCACTTTCTATTTTCGAAGTTAAAAATAGAGCTATCACCCTTGCAAAAGTAATGATTCATGATGCAACACAAGAAGAAATTCAAGCACTAAAAGACTCGTTAGAGGACTAGATATTTTAAAGCCTTTAAGTTATGATTTTGATTCATAATTTAAGGCTTTTTTTCTTTTATTTTTATGAAAATTTATGAAAGTATAAATTTTTTAATAAAATTTAAAAAAGTTGATTTCTATTTATTGCGAAAGAGTTTTTTTTAATGTAAAATGTATAATACAGGCATATAGTTTTATTTAGGAAAAGGGGAGGATTTTATGATTTTTGATGAAATAGATAATCTCGTTACCACTACAACAAAAATCAAGGTCATTGGTGTTGGTGGTGCAGGTAAAAATGCACTAAATCACATGATTGAAAACCAAGTTAGAGGTGTTGAATTCATCGCTGTTAACACTGATGCACAAGATTTAAAAATTACAAAGAGTGAGCATAGATTATTAATTGGAAAAACTAAAACTCATGGTCAAGGTGCTGGTGCTAATCCAGAGGTTGGACGTGCTGCAGCATTAGAGAGTGAAGATGATATCCA
Source organism: uncultured Erysipelotrichaceae bacterium (assembly GCA_902796895.1). Lineage (GTDB taxonomy): Bacteria > Bacillota_I > Bacilli_A > Acholeplasmatales > Anaeroplasmataceae > Anaeroplasma. Next base: position 6,164 of record CADBQV010000282.1, read on the forward strand.
TGAAATGATTGGCGATGCACAAATGGTCGTTATTACTTGTGGTATGGGTGGTGGAACTGGTACTGGTGCTGCACCTGTTATCGCAAAAGTTGCTCGTGAACATGGATGCTTAACAATTGGTATATGTACAAAACCATTCCCTTTCGAAGGTCCTATTCGTATGCAAAATGCTATTGAAGGTCTTGAACAAATAAAGAAATATGTTGATACACTTGTCGTAATTCCTAACCAAAGATTACTACAAACTCTTCCACGTGATGTAAAACTTTTAGATGCCTTTAGAGAAGCAGATAAGGTTTTAAGAAAGGCTGTACAAGGTGTTTCTGAAATTATATCTATTCCAGGTGTTATTAATGTCGATTTTGCTGATATCAAGAGTGTTATGCAAAATAAAGGTACTGCCCTTTTAGGTATCGGTGCCGCATCTGGTCCTGATAGAGCTGTACAAGCTGCAAGAGAAGCAATTCACTCATCATTACTTGAAGTTTCAATTGATGGTGCTACAGATGCTGTTGTATATGTAACATCTAATCAAAATATTGGATTAAATGAAGTTAATGAAGCAATTGCTGAAATTAGAAATAACAGTGGTAGAGATTTAAATATAATTTATGGTAGTGCTATTAATAATTCATTAAATGATGAATTAATTATTACTGTTATTGCAACAGGATACGAACTTAAAGCTCAAAACAATGGTTATGATGATATTGCTCAAGAAATCTTTAGAAATATGAGTGATACTAATATTACATATCAAGGCTTAAATGATGATGTAGTAGAAGAAAATGTTGTAACAAACAAATCTGAAGCTGAAGAACGTATCAATGAAATATTTGATAATGGTAATTTAGATAAGAGACAAGAAAAGAGACTTTTAAAAGCTGAAGCTAAGAGACAAAAAGCCTTAGAGAAAGAAGCTAAGAAAAACGAAAAGAAGAACAAGCAACCATTTAATGCTGAACCTACTTATGAAGAAGAGAAAAAAGATACAACTAAATATCCTGATTGGCTAAGAAAGTAGATTTAATTATCTACTTTTTTATTTTATAAAAAATAAAAACTATAGGTAATCCTATAGTCTTTATTTAGCTGCTCTATAATTGTGTCTTTCTTTTAATAATTCTTTTCTTTCGTTATAATCATTTGTTTTCTTTTGAGCCTTATAAGCAACTTCAATATCTAATAATTGTCTATAAATGCGATGTTTCTTTCTATTATATTCCTTTTTAGCATTAGTTCTTTCTAAAGCTAAATCCTCTGCATTCTTTTGACTATCTAATATTAGCTGATTTTCCATTGTTTTTTGGTTTGCAGGTAAATGCTTAATAGTATCGGCTCTAGTCTTAATATATTGATTTAAACTTGAATTATAATCCTTTTTGGTTTTAAGAGTCTCATCAATAATTTGTGTTTTATTATTTTCGTATTCTAAATCAGCTTCTTTAACGAATTCATGATAATCCTTAATAATATCATCTAAGTTATCATTTAAGGCATATAATTCACTATAAAATTGATTTGTACTTTCGAATTTTCTATTTAAAATATCATTGATGAATTCTTGGTGATCTTCACCACGCTCTTTAATTAAATCATCATATGTATCTTTTGTTTCCTTTAATTCAATTTCAAGAGTTTTTATTTCTTGTAATCTAATTGAATTTTCTTTCTCATATCTTGTATTTAATTCTTTTAATTTTAATTGTAATGTTTTATCGATATTTAATAAACTCTCATCATGAGTTTTATTAATATTATCAAATGCTACATTTCTATTTTCTAAATAATCAATAGAGAAATTGCTAAACGCTTCATATAATTCCTTAATAGATTCATTTTTAATATTTGGAATCAAGAATTTAATTTTTTCAATATTTTCAAATTCAGTTGTATCAGTATTATATGAATTAGCTTTAATCGCTTCAAATAAAGTAGAAATATTAGAAGAAAAAGAAGTATAAGGCTCATTATCCTTTTTCATTTGCTTTTCAATAGATAAAACATATTTACTATATCCTGCTTCAATTGAAGAAACCTTTTTTTCTGATTCTTTTAAATCAATTTTTTGTTTTTCAATATTAGCTTCAAAATCCTTTTCTTTTTTAATTAAATCTTTAATTAATTTATTTCTTTCAGCTTTTGAAATATTTAAATTATCAAAGCCATATCTTAAGCTATATAATTGTCTTTTTATATCATCAATTTTATTTCTAATTGATTCAATATCTCTTATTATTTTCTTTTTTTCCTCAATAGCATAAGCTAATTCAGATTCATAATTCTTTTTATTATCATCAGAAATATTTTTATATTTGAAATCATTATCAAATGATATATGAGAATCTATAATAGATTTAATAGATAAATAAATATCATCTGTA
>CADBQV010000283.1 GCA_902796895.1 uncultured Erysipelotrichaceae bacterium
CATTTGCCTTACAAGCAAAGGGTCAGCGGTTCGAACCCGTTAACCTCCACCATTTATGCCGACTTAGCTCAATTGGTAGAGCAACTGACTTGTAATCAGTAGGTTGTGGGTTCGATTCCTATAGTCGGCACCACTTTTTATTTGGTTAACAACTTATCTAAGTTGTTTTTTTTCTTTCTTGACGATATTTAAGTGGTGATATTTTATAATATTCTTTAAAAGCATATGAGAAATGCTCTAAAGAAGAATAACCACAATTTTCAGCTATTTCAGCAATTGATAAATCAGAATAAATTAATTTATTAGAGGCATAAGACATTCTTGCCTCTTTTTTTAATTCATTAAAAGTCTTTTTATAATTTTCTTTTAGATATCTTTGAAGTTCTCTTACACTCATATAAAATTTATTTGCCAAAGCTTCAATGGTGATATTTTGAAATTCATTAAGCATAGTTTCTTCAATTTGAAATTGGATTGAATCTATTTTCCAGTTTGATTCTTTCTTTTCTTCGATTTTTACATTTCTTAATAGATTTACGATTATAGATTTAAAACAAGATACTACTATTTCATTATAACCAAATTTTTTGTTTTGAAATTCATTTAATAACAAATCAAAAAATGCAACTGTATTATATATATCTTCACCAATATAATATCTATCTAAAAGTGGTAGATAATTTTCAAATCCTCTTGTTTTATCTATTAATAAATAAATAGAATATTTTTCTAATGGGTTGTTCTTATCCGGTATTTGAGTGTGTGATACAAAAGAAGGAATTACATAAAACCAATTATTATTCACTTTATATTCTGTATTATTAATTATTACAGTACCACTACCTTTTTTTATGAAATGTATTTCTAATGTATTTATACCATGATAGTGACTTGGATAGGCTTCAGTCATTACTTGAAATCTAAAATCTGCAAGTGTAAAGAATATTTTAGCCATCATGAATTTAATTGTCTCATTTGTACTATACATAATAATTCACGTCCTTTTTTTAATTTTAGCATAAAAATTCGAAAATGCGACAAAAATTCATTAAAATAGTCGTTTATATCTATTAATATGTATAAAAGATGATGTTATACTAGAAAAAAAGAAAGAGGAGAATAAAAGAAATGAAAATTAAAAGATATTTTATTGGAACATTTGCATTAATGTTAGGATTAGCATCTTGTGGAGATCAAAATTCAAACGATTCTACAACTGGTAATAAAACAGATGGTACTAATCCTGTTGTAACAACAGATATACCTAGTGAAACAACAACACCTGTTGCATCAACAGATACACCTAGTGATACATCTATATTACCGACTGAAAGCTCTAATACAGGTGATACTACAACAACACAAGACGATGTTACATATGACAAAACACCTACAATCTTTTTAGCTGGAGATTCAACAGTTAAAACTTATTTAGATGATCAATATATTGGAGGATGGGGTCAATTTTTAGATTTATATTTACCATCAACTATTTCAGTACATAATGCAGCTCAAGGTGGTAGATCTTCACGTTCTTTTATAAACGAAGGAAGATTATATGATACGAAAGAAACTGGATTTAGCTATACATTTACAGAAAATGGTGGCAAATCTATTGAATCAGAAATAAAAGAAGGAGATTTCTTATTTATACAATTTGGTCATAATGACGATGATACAAAATCATATACTGATTTAACATATCAATATGAAAGATTTGTAACATTAGGAACTCCTGATGCAAAGGGTATTTATCCTACAATTAAACCTTCAAAGACTACAACATCAACATTGCCATCAGACATGCCATCTGGTACTAAGACAAGTGTAGAAAAATATGGTGCGAATTATTTTGCTTATGATAGTACTGGTGAAAAAGGAACATATAAAGGTTATTTAAAAGAATATATTGATTTAGCAAGATCAAATGACGCAATACCTGTATTAGTTACACCAGTTGCTAGAGTTAAATTTGATGCATCAGGCAATATTATAGGTGGTCCTGGTCTACACGGTGACAATTTTGCATATGTTCAAGCAGTAAGACAATTAGCTTCTGAAGAAGATTGCTTATTAGTAGATTTATTTGCTTATTCTAAAAAGATGCTTGAAACTGCAACTTCAACATATTCAGATTTTGTTATGGCTCTTAAGCCAAATGGATTAACTGGTACATGGCCAACTGATTATGATATTTCATATAAAAATGTTGATGCAGGTTATACTGGAATTGAAGCGACACATTATAATAAATACGGTGCATATTTAGAAGCAGCATATGTTGCTCAATCTATTAAAGCAACAACAGAGACTCATAATCAAGGAAAAGAATATTTTACATTTAGAGATAATGTTTATGAAACACCTTCATCTTATGTAAATCCATCTAATTTAATATCAAAATCTAAAGTAAAAGAAATTGAAGCAACTATTACTGGTGTTAATGTAACAGATCCAAATAGAACTTATCCATCTACTGATGCATTAATTGCAAAATTAGCTGAAATTCCAGCAGTAAGTAATATTACAAATGATAATTATTTAGCAGTTGGTAAATTAGCTGATGAAGCATATGTATTATATTCAGCATTAAATGTTGATGATAGAAAAGAAGAATATTTAAATAAAATTAACGAAGTTAAAGATAAAGTACAAGCATTAATAATTGCAAATAGACCTGTTGCTACTGAATCTTATTCAGTTGATTTCTCAAGTGTTAGTTCTTTAGCTAGTCTACCATCTCCATTTACAGTTAATGATACTGAATCTAAATTATCATTAAGTGGTGGAGCATTGAAATTTGGTGGTAATGGATCATCATCAGGAAAGAATTTAGCAGTAACTATTTCTGGAAAGGGTAAAGTAGTAATAAGCTTTAAAGCATCAATAAGTGATTCTGCTAAATCAGCTTCTCTTGGAGTTCATAACGGAAAAGAAGAAAAACTAACAGTTTTAGAAGGAAATGTTAAAACTTACGAAGTAGAATTTGATATAGATGGAAGTACTACATTCTATTTATATAGAGCTGCAGGTTCATCTACTGGTGTACTTTGTTCAAAAGTAGATGTTGAATACTTTGAAGATAAAGCATAATAATAAATGGGGCAAAACCCCATTTATTTTTTTATATTTTATCTTTTATATATAAAATATAATTTCTTTGTGATAAAATACATCTAAGAGAGGTGTTTTTGATGAGTAAAACAAAGATAATATGTACACTTGGACCTGCATGTGATAATGAAGAAATGTTAAAAGAAATGATAAAAAATGGTCTAGATTGCGCTAGATTAAACTTTTCACATGGAACACATGAGGAACAAAAAGTAAGAATGGACAGAGTAAAAAAAGTAAGAAAGGAATTAGGAATTCCACTACCTATTTTATTGGATACTAAAGGACCAGAAATAAGAGTAAGAACTTTTAAGGATGGAGTAGTTCAATTAAAAAAAGGTCAAGAATTTACATTTAGATCAGATTTCGATTTAATTGGTGATGAGACTCAAGTTGGATTAACTTACCCTGATTTAACAAAATA
>CADBQV010000284.1 GCA_902796895.1 uncultured Erysipelotrichaceae bacterium
AGAAAATGGAATTAAGTGTGGGATGAGTGTAGCTGATAATTATGGTATAAATTATGATGAATTTATAGAAGAAGTTAAAAAACAAATGGGAGTATAAATTATGGATAATTATGAAAATTTGTTTAATTCAATATTAGATGGTAAAAATAAGCCCGGTTTATTATTACTTCTTATTATTTTTGCTACTTTTAGAAATATTGATTATAATACTGACGAATTAAGACAATTAATAGATGATTTAAGAGGTGGTATAGATAATGAATAATTTTTATAATCCATATGCTATACAAGGAAATTATTTGCAGGAATTAAATAATATGCGAGGTAGAATAGATAATCAAATACAACAGGTTCAACTGCAACAACAAAATATGCCTCAATTACCTATGCAGCAACCTACAAATTTAACACAAAACTTTCAATTAGCTTCTAATAATAATGGAAATATTAGATTAGTAAATGGAGTAGACTATGTAAAAAAGAAATTGTTTTAACAGATACTTATTTTTTAGCGAATTCATTAAATAGTTTGTGGATAAAAAATTCAAGGGGTGATATTAGAACTTTTGAATTATCTGAAATAAAACCCAAAGATGAAAAAGATTTACTTATTGAAAAATTACAAAAAGAAAAAGAAAGTTTAAAGGAGGATAAATCAAATGAATTTAGTAAATCAAATGGCAAATTACTATATGAACAACCAGATGCAGAATTTAACAGCGAATTTGGAGAACCAATTGAAACAAAACAATCTTCAGATGTATCAGTTTTATCAAGCAGCAAGACAGCAAAACGCAAATCCTAATGATTTGATAAAACAATTAGCGGCTAATTATGATGAAGCTACAAAGAAAAGATTTAAAGAACAGGGTAAGCAATTTGGATTAACAGACGAACTATTAAATCACATTTAGATATCTATATGCTTAATTAAGCATTGATATAAATATTATGAAAGGAGATTTATGCTATGGAAGGAAATACAGGAATTATACCTACTCTACCAATAGGTGGAAATAGTGGTTTTGGCTTTGGAGGAGATGGAATTTGGGCATTATTAATTTTCGCTATGATATTTAATGGTGGATTTGTTTTCGGTGGAAACTGAAGAAATCTTGCTACTCAAGAATATGTAGCAAGTGAATTTACTCAAAGAGATATTGCTGATGTAAATACAAATCTAAATAATAGTTTCCAAAATACAAATAATGCAATAGCTGCAGGATTTGGAAGAACAAATGACAATATTTATGATTTACGTCAAAATGTATTAGTTGGTGATATGGGTATCCAAAATCAAGTATTAGAAAATAGATATACAAATCAATTAAGCGCCTGACAAACTCAAAGAGATATCTTAACTCAAACAAATGAGTTGAACACAAATCTATTAACAACAGCTTTACAAGCACAAGCTAAAATGGATGAATGTTGCTGCACATTAAGAGCGCAAGGCATTGAAAATACTCAAAAAATTCTAGATGCTATGAACCAAAACACAATCGACAATCTTCGTTCAGAAGTAAATGATTTGAAAAATACTATTAAAGCAAATGGAATTGGTTCAACAATTATCAATTCTGTAAGACCTTATCCAGTTCCATCTTATACTGTTAGTTCACCTTATGTTGGATTAAATGGTTTTTATGGTTCTAACTGGTATGGAAATGCAATAGTATAATGGCAAAAAGTCTATAAGACAACCTCAATTTGAGAACTTGCTAAAAATAAGAGATAGGCAGTTCGCTTATCTCTTTTAATTTTAATATTTAAGGAGGAAAATAATATGAGTGATTTAATACAAACTACAAATGAAGCTGTTCAAACATTAAATACAAGTGATGTTAAATTTAGTAATGTAACATGAAGAACAAATTCAGCTAATTGTCAAACGGGTTGGTGAGGTTACAATGAAGGAGAAGCACAATTTAATATTGTAGCTGGGGGTAAATATGATATCTATTTAATACAAAGATAACTTCTGCTACTACTGGTATTGTAGGATTAGCATTATTTGCAAATGGTGTTCAGCCAACAGGAACAGAAATGGATGAAACTGTAACAACAGCCAATGACTGGAAAAATGTTGCTATGAGTAGAAAAATAAGAGTATGCGTTAGAGAAACTGCTACTTTGGTAATTAAGAGTATTCCATCAATATCAATAGCAGGAGTAGCAACTGCTACTGAAATACCATCATTAAAGAACACAAATATTAGCATAGAGAAAATAGCTTAATGAATAATAATAATGATTTTACAATGTTTTTTATCACTTTAGGTTTAATTAATTTATCTATTGGATTAGATAATAATCAAAAGAATATTATACAAGCACAAAAACAATCTGAGATTGATACTAAACTAAATAAAATATTAGAGCTGTTAGGAAATGGAAGATAATAATTATGATTTTTGGTTTTGGCTAAACGTTATTGCTAATTTTGCTCAATTAGAAAGTTATGAAATGAATAAAAAACAGATTAGTAATGACCAACTTATGCAGCATTTAGAAAAACAAGATTTAATAATAAATGACCAGACTGAAAATTATTTAAAGAGGATTGATGATAAATTAAGTAAATTATTAGAGAAAGGAGATGCTAATAATGACAATTGAAGAAATTTATAAAAAAGCAGATAATATAATCATAACTCATTTAATGGTTAACGATGATGCAATGAAAATAACTCAATCTATTGGTTATAATGGATTTAAAAGACTTCATAGATATATGGCAAAAGAATTAATGTGTAAACATCAATGGTTAAATTGTATATATTTTGATAGATTTAGAAAAACATTTGAAACTGATATCTCTATACCAACTTATAAGCCAGTTAGTTTTAAAGACCATTTCGAAAAATGGAAAACTTTATTAGAAATAGTATTCAAGAGTTAGGTGAACTAAATCAAGAACATTTTGATTTAGTTGGAGTTACTTGTGAAACTATTGAATGTGTTATGCAATTGTTTGTTAAGAAATTAGAAAAAGTAAATCGCAGGATAATGAGATTTAATGAAAGTAATTGGAATGCTATTGATATACATAAAGTAGATGATGACCTTCATTGAAAAATGAAAAAGAAGGAAGAAGGCGATTAGTTATGCATAGAAAATTAATAGATAAAGTAATTGCTTCTAATGATTTAGATAAATTAAAACAAATAGCTGAATTAGAAATAGATACGATAGATATATTAAAAGAATATAGCAAAAAAGATTATAAATCTATTGAAACTGATTTATATGAAATAGTAGAAGGTAAAGTTATAACTAAAGAAATGGCTATTGATTGGGTTGAAAGCATGAAATCTAGAGCTAAGTGGACTTATGATGAAATAGAAAGTCTTAAAAAATCTTATGATATAGATATGCCTACAACAGCTATTTATGTTATAATGAATATGCTATATACTGATATGCAAAATAGTTTTGGTGATGGAATTACTGAAGATAGTATACAAAGATATATTAAAGGTACAAAAGATTGGTACTATGATGCTGATTTAAAGATAAATGGTGATGAAAAATTATATAAATATAAAAAATATATAGTGGATTAAAAAGTAAAGTGCTAGAATGCGTTTTAAGGCATTTTTATTGTATTAGGTATATAAATATATGTCTAATATATAAAAATCAAAATTCGGTATAACCTAGTTTAAAATAGAGGTATTTTAATAAAAAGTACTTCTATTTTTTTATTTATATATTACAATTATATTACAATTGTATTAAATTTTTGTAAATTTCACAAAAAGTATTTACTTTTTAATTATAATATATAAATTTAGAAAATATAAATAAAAAATTTTTTTTGAAAGGTAGGTAAAGGTATATGAAGAAAAAAGAAATTTTAGAAAAAGCAAATGAGAGATTAATGCAAATGGAATTTGAAAGAAGATTTTATGAAGAATTATATAATAAGACAAATATAATTCAATATAAAATAAAAGTACAAAGATTAGAAACTGATATAATTGAATTATCAAATGAAATAAGTTTATTTTAGAGAAAGGTGGCATGTAAAATGAAAGAATTAAGAATATTAAAATTAATTAGAACAAAATTATTAAACAAACAAGTAGAAACAGAAGAAGAATTTGAAGACGTTCAGGACAAATTAAATGAAGTAGAATTATTAATAAAAGAAATAGAAAGGTAAGTAAATATATATGAAAGAGTTAAAGAAAATATTAATAAATTATTTAAAAGGTTATTCATTTAATGAATTAAAAATATTTTTAAATTTACAAAAAGACCCTGACGTTAGAGAAACATTTTTAAATGCTATGGAAATATACTATCCAGAAGAATTTTTAAATTTTATAGAAGGGGTATTTAATATGAGATTATGGCATTATAAACTAATTTTGATATTATACTTTACAAAATATTTTATATATTATATTATAATACCAAAGGAGGATTGGTATTATGGCAAAAAATTATTTAATACATAATAAACAAAATAATAAAAATTATGTAGGAGAAACTACAAGAAAAGCAGCATCTCAAAGATTTGCAGAGCATATAGCAAGTTCAAGACATTATAAAAATAGAAGAAATACTTTTCACAAAGAATTATTTAATAGTGGAGAAGATGTTTTTAATATTTTTGAATATTCTATTTTAGAAGAATGTGCTGATAAAGATAGATTTGATAGAGAGTTATACTATATTAGTAAAATAAAACCCGAATATAATGAAAATGGTAAAACTTTTTACATTTATAATATAAAAGATAAAATTATTAAAGAATATTTAGGTGGTATGAATATAACTGAAATATGAAAAAAATATAAATGTAGACATCAAGTTATATCAAGTATTTTAAAAGAAGCTAATATAACAATAAAAAGAAGTAGACCAAACAATTGTAAAAAAGTTTATCTATTTGATAATAATGGAAATATATTAAAAGAATGGATTAATGCTGAAGAATGCTCAGAAGAATTAAAAATTGATAGAAGTAATATTAGATTATGTTGTATAGTAATACTAAAAATAATTATTTATATAATTCTGCTGGTGGGTATCATTTTAAATATACAAAAGATACACCAGTTGATATGTTTGAAAAAGTAATAACTATGAAACAATTAGATTTAAAAGTAAAAATGCTTTTATAAATTTTTTTAGACAAAAGTTCCCAGATAAAAATATACCATATGCACAATTAACTAGAAATAGTAAAAGTGTATATGGATATAAAATAAAGGTTTTAAATAGTTTAAAGAAAGAAAGGAGTAATTAATATACGTTTGTGGGATTATAGATTGTTAAAAGTTTTGCTGATAAATTTATTATAGCTCAATGGAGAGAGTATATAGCTATTAAAAGACAATGGGAAAAAGGAATATTGAAACATAGATTGGTTAGCTATGTAATGGATTATAATAAGACATATTTTGCTTGGTATGTTCATCAAGTATATTTAGAATTACAAAATAGAAATATTAAATGTAAAGAAGTATATTTAGACGAAATAATTACTTTTTGTAGTTATAGATTATGGCAAGATAATTTATATTATCCGGAACATAATGATAGATATTTAAGACAATGTTATTATAATTTAGAAGAAAAATATGACAGAGGTATCCTAACAGAAGAAGAATCGACTAAAGTAACAGACGCAATAAATATTGATTATTTAACAATGTGTAGATAGGAGTGAAAATGATATGAAAGATAAGAAAAATAAAATACATGAATTTTAATAAGGAGGTAATATGAAAAAAGTTGAATGCATAAAAAGATTAGAAGATATTATACATGGGTTATATGAGTCATTAGATTATCCAGAAAATAATGAAAAGCAAGAATTCATTGATAACATAAATTATGAAAAGATACTTTAGAAAATGCTTTAAAAATAATAAGGAGGAAATAAATTATATGTAGATATGATATAAGAGAAAAAGGTAAAAGAATATCACCAATAGGTACAGATATATTTGATTTAGATAGCATTAAAGATGACATAGCATTATTACATTATTATAATACAAAATTAGGTGAAAATTCAAAATATGAAGTATATGATAATAAACTTAAAAAAGTAATATGGGAGGAAAAATAATTGATAACTATAAAAATAGATAAATCAAATAAATGTAATGGCTAATTTAGTTTATATATTTCATTTCCTTATGACCAAAATATAGTTAATATAATGAGAGAACAACCAATTAGATATTATAATCCAGATAATAAGGAATGGGAATTACCTATTAAAAGTTTTGATAAAATAAAAGAACAACTTAAAGATTATGAATTAAATATACTTAATTTTAATGAGGATTGTTTTAAATCAATTTTAAATGATAAGGTAAGTAATTATATTCCTAAAGATTATAAATTTAAAATAAAGCCTTTTAAACATCAAATAGAAGGAGTTAATTATGGATTAAAATATGATAATTTCTTTTAGGAGATGAACAAGGTTTAGGAAAGACAATGCAAGCTATTAATATAGCAGTAATTAAAAAACAACAAAAAAACTATAAACATTGTCTAATAATATGTGGTGTAAATGGATTAAAATGGAATTCGAAAGCAGAAGTAGCAAAGCACAGTGACGAACAAGCTTATATATTAGGTATTAGATACGACAATAAAGAAAAAGAAAAAATAGGTACAATACAGGATAGATTAGATAATTTAAAGCACATATCTAAAATTAAAGATTATTTTATTATAACTAATATAGAAACATTAAGAAATGAAGACATTATAAGTATGTTAAAATTATTATATGATAAAAAAATAATTAATATGATAGTATTAGATGAACGGTCATCGCTGTAAGGACCCAAGTTCAATACAAGGTAAGCATTTATAAAAATTACAGGTGGAGACAATGATAAGTATGACAGGTACACCTTTAATGAATAATCCATTAAATTTATTTATTCATTTAAAAAGGTTAGGATATGAAAAACATGCATTTTACTCATTTAAACAACATTATTGTATTATGGGTGGCTATGGCGGATATCAAGTTATGGGATATAAACATTTAGACCAACTTAAAGAACAATTTGAAGATATAATGTTAAGAAGACTTAAAAAAGATGTTTTAGATTTACCAGAAAAAATTTATCAAGATGAATTTATGGAAATGACACCTGAACAAGAAAAGATTTAAAGAAGTTAAAATAAAAGTGCAAAATAATATTGATAAAGTTACTAATGCTATAAATCCACTAGCAGAAATGATAAGAATGAGACAAGCAACTGATTATATTGGAATATTAAGTAGCACAGTTTTAGAAAGTGCTAAATTAGAAAGACTAGATGAATTATTAGAGGAAATAATAAGTAATGGACATAAAGCAATTATATTTAGTAACTGGACATCAATGACAAATCCAACTTTTGAAAGATATAAAAAATTATATAATCCTGCTATTATAACAGGTGAAACTAAAGATAGAGTTGCTGAGGACAATAAATTTATGGAAGATGATAATTGTAAAATTATAATTGGTACAACTGGAGCTATGGGTACACGGATTGACTTTGATGGCTGCTACTTATGTTATATTTTTAGATGAGCCATGAAATAAAGCTTTAAAAAGTCAAGCTGAAGATAGAGCCCATAGAATTGGCACTAAAGATAATATTACTATAATAACGCTTATGTATAAAAATACAATAGATGAAAGAATAAATGAATTAGTTGAGAAAAAAGGGGCAATGGCAGATTTAATTATAGATGGTAAAGTAACTAGTCAAAATAAATCACAATTAGTAGAATTTTTACTTTCATAAAAAATTTTAAAATTTTACTTGACATTTTATTTATTATACTATATAATAATAAATGTAAAAAGTAATAAAGAAAGGTAGGTAAAGTTATGGAAAGCAAAAAACCAAAAACATTAAAACGAGGATGGAAAGACATAAT
>CADBQV010000285.1 GCA_902796895.1 uncultured Erysipelotrichaceae bacterium
ACCAAGAATTGCTGAATGTAAAATGGGTATGATTAATTCAATTGGCTTACAAAACCCAGGCGTTGATAAGGTAATTAGTGAAGAATTAGTAAAGCTTGATAAGGTTTATAATGATAAAATAATTGCCAATGTTGGTGGTCATTCAGTTGAAGAATACGTTAAAACAGTAGAAAAATTTGATAAATGTGATAAGGTATTTGCAATTGAATTAAATATTTCATGTCCTAATGTAACTGGTGGAGGAATGGCCTTTGGTGTTGATCCATCTGTTGCTGCAAATTTAGTAAGAGAAGTAAAAAAGGTTACTACAAAGCCAGTAATTGTTAAATTATCACCTAATGTTACTGATATAGTATTAATGGCAATTGCTGTTGAACAAGCAGGTGCTGATGCAATATCTTTAATTAATACATTAGTTGGTATGAGAATAAATTTAAAAACAGGTGAACCTATCATTAAAGTTAAAAAGGGTGGATTTAGTGGTCCAGCTATTTTCCCTGTTGCTTTAAGAATGGTTTATGAAGTATCACATGCTGTATCTATTCCAGTTATTGGAATGGGTGGAATTGAAAATGCATATGATGTATTAGAAATGATGTATGCAGGCGCATCACTTGTTATGGTTGGTGCTGCAAATTTAGTAGATCCTTATGTTTGTAAAAAAATCATTGAGGATTTACCAAATGTAATGAAAGAATATAATATTGAAAAATTAGAAGATATAATAGGAAGGACAAAATAATGGAAAGAGACGTTATTATTGCTTGTGATTTTAAAAATAAAGAAGAATTATTTGAATTCTTAAAACCATTTAAAGGAATGAATCCATATTTAAAAATTGGTATGGAAATGTTTTATAAAGAAGGACCTGAGCTTGTAAGAGAATTAAAGAAAATGGGCTTTAGAATTTTTTTGGATTTAAAGCTTCATGATATTCCTAATACAGTAAAAGCTGCAATGGAAAAGCTTGGTTCACTTGGCGTTGATATTACTAATGTTCATGCTGAAGGTGGTATTGCAATGATGAAGGCAGCAAGAGAAGGTCTTGATGCTACAGAATTAGGTAAAAAGACTAAATTAATTGCTGTTACAATCTTAACTTCAATTAATGATGAAGTATTACATAATGAATTACATGTTGATAATAACTATAAAGTAGCTGATACAGTTAGAGCTTATGCTCTAAATGCTAAAGAAGCTGGCTTAGATGGTGTTGTATGTAGTGCACTTGAAGCCCCAATTATCAAAGAAATCGGCTTTATGTCAGTTACACCTGGTATTAGACTTCAAGGTGATTCTGTAAACGATCAAAAGAGAGTTGCAACACCTGCATATGCAAAAGAATTAGGTTCTTCATATATCGTTGTAGGAAGAAGTATAACAAAAGCAGCAGACCCAGTAGCTGCATATAATCAATGTAAAAAGGAGTTTGAATAAAATGAGTAATTTAGCAGTTGAAGTAGCAAAAAACCTACTTAAAATTAAAGCAGTTTTCTTAAAACCAAATGATCCATTCACTTGGGCATCTGGTATTAAATCACCAATTTATTGTGACAATAGATTAACACTTTCTTACCCAGAAGTAAGAAAAGTAATTGAAAATGGTTTAGCACAAACTATTAAAGAAAAATATCCTGATGTAGAAGTAATCGAAGGTACATCTACTGCAGGTATCGCACATGCTGCAATCGTATCTGAAATATTAGGATTACCAATGGGCTATGTAAGAAGTGGTGCTAAAGACCATGGTAGAGGAAATCAAATTGAAGGTGTTGTTCCTCAAGGTAAAAAAGTAGTAGTTGTTGAAGATTTAATTTCTACTGGTGGTTCTTCACTTGAGGTTGTTGAAATCTTAAGAGAAGCAGGTGCTGATGTACTTGGTATTGTATCAATTTTCACATATGGCTTAACTAAAGGAATTGAAAGATTAGAAAATGCTAATTGTAAAAATTATTCATTATCTAATTTCGAAACATTAGTTAAAGTTGCAGCTGAAGAAAAATATATTAGTGAAGCTGATATTGAAAAGGTATTAAAATTCCAAAAGAATCCTTCTGATCCTTCTTGGATGGAATAATAGTATAAAATACGGATTATATTCCGTATTTTTTATTTTTTATCGTATTTTTACAAAATTATTATATTTATATATAATAAAATATTGACAAACGTTTTCATTATTACTATAATTTAAGCGTGATAATTTGTAATAGCAAAATAGGAGCAATCCTATGACGCAAAGCTATAGGGTCCTAATGGGATTGCCAGTTGCCAATTATTAAAGACAATTGGTTTTTTTATTTTTATAAGGGGAAATGTTTTTATGAATAAATTTAAATTCATGTTTATTTCCATGTTAATATTTATTTCCATAATTATGTTTTCTCCAGAAGTATTTGCCATAGGTAATGGTGGTGGAGGAAATGGTAATTCCCAAGGTAACAACAATACATCACAAGTATATGGTACATATTTATTTGATGAAGAAAATCTAAGACAAGAATGGGATTTCACAAATAATAATATTAAAAATAAAAACAATAAAAATTCATATGATAGATTTAATAATAAAAACATATTTGGTTTTGGTTATTCATATAGATTAAATGGTATCGTTATTGAAAGAGCACCAGATAAATATAATTATAATATCGAAATGAGAGTATATAGAAATTTCATTGAAGTAACAAATGCTTTTATATTTATTCCTGTTGCTAGCGAAGAGACAAAAGAAGTATTTGGTGATTTTGTATCACTTGGTAATATATTTGCTTATTCAACAGTTACTGATGATACAGTTGAAATATCATTATATAATTTCGAAACTGATGGATATGATGATGATACAATATATGAAGCAACTGATGGCTTATCAATTAGTTATTCAGAAAAAAATACATATGAATATGACGGAATAACTTATGTAGCCTTTTGGGCATGGCATTTCTATTTAACTAAAATAGAAGTTGATTATTATTCTTGTGATGTGGCATTGTATCAACAAGAAACACCATATGGATATTATGTAAGATGGATTGGAGTAATCGATAACGTAAAAGTTGATTTAGAACAAATTGATTTATCAATTCATTGTTATGGATATGTTAATAGATTCTTATCATTCTTTAGAGATGAAAAAAAGGTTGTTAAACCATCTAAAATATATGAATCAATCAAAAATCCTGATGGTTCATATTATTCTACAAATATAGATGGTGAAGTTATTGAATTTTCACCTAAAGAAGGTAGATATTATGTTATATATGTTTTGAAATTAAAAGAAGAAGAACATAAAGAATATATCGGATGCTATTTATCAGCAGAATTAATTGTTGATGGAAGAAATAGTGGCGAGACAGAAAGTTATAGAATAACAAGACTTCAAAGCGAGGAGGAATCTACAAATGACTTCGAATAATGAAAATAAAAAAGAATATATAAAACCTACAATAAAAGATATAAAGGTTGAAACTGAAGATATTTTAGCAGCCTCAAGTGAAGAAGCTAATAAAGCATTCCATGAGGATGCCGGTATTTGGAATATATTTCACTGGTAATATTATAGAGTGCCATACACTCTATAATTTTTTTGGAGATAGATATGAAAAGATTAATAACTATATTTATTATGGTAATAACCATTTTTGTATTTACATCATGTAAAAATCCTGATGCTGATTACATACCACAAGAAACAACTGTAGAGACTACATCTAAAACAAAGCCAAGTCCTTTTGAGGTTGTAGATGAATATACAAAAAATGAAAGTGATACAGATAATTCAAAATATGGCGAATTACATGATTAATTATTAGGAGAATTTTATGGAAAACTTAAACGAAAAGCCAAAGGAGAGTTCTTGGTATTTTATTGATATATTAAGAATAATAAAAAAGAATATTGTTCTTGCCATATCAATTATATTAATTACTCTTGGTATTGGCCTTATTTATACATTTGGAATTAAAAATCCAGTATATAAATCAACAGCACAAGTATATGTTGTAGTTCCTTCATCATATGCTTACGCTATTGAAGGTTCATATGACCCTTCTGATTCAATTAAATATACTCATACAGTAGCTACAATTATTAAAGGTAATGTTATACTTTCACCTATTGCTACAAAATATGACATGACTTACCAAGAATTATTATCTAAAACTGAAACTACAGTAAGTGATTATGAATTCATTATCAATATATCTGTTTATACTGGTAATAAATTTAAATCTAGAGATATAGCAAATGATATCGCAAACGCAATCGTAAATGCTGCTAAAAATGGTGGACTTTTAAAATTCATTTATGTAAATGATGGTTATATTGAAATATCATCTTATGCTGAAGAAGGTATTTATAGTTCACCTAATAGAATGCTATATTCAATGTTATCAGTATTAGTTGGTATCGGTCTTGCTGCAATAATTATCTTTATTAAAGAATTTGCATCAACAAAATATAAAACAAGAGAAGAATTAGAAGAATTAAATTATTCTATAATTGGTACTATTTATTATGATAAAAAATTAAAAATAGATAATCCTAATGATTGGTTATTAAAGGCTAATGAATTCTATTTTGATTCATATAATAGATTATATACAAATATTAGATATGCTAATGTTGATAATCAATATCGTGTTATTATGGTAACATCTACAGTATCAGGTGAATTAAAAACAGC
>CADBQV010000286.1 GCA_902796895.1 uncultured Erysipelotrichaceae bacterium
GGAAGAAGAATTCCTTTTATGAGAATTGCTGCAATTCCATTTTCAATTATTACTATATTAGTATTTATGGCTCCATCTATGTTTACTGGTGGAACTGAACCTACAGGCTTAAATGTAGCTTGGGTTGCTATTATGCTTGTGCTTTTCTATACATTTATGACAATTTATTGTACACCTTATAATGCATTAATTTCAGAATTTGGTAAAACACAAGAAGATAGAATGAATATATCTACATATATTTCACTTACATATTTTGCTGGTACATTACTTGCATATACACCATTTGTGTTTGCAGGATTATTTAGAGGAATGGTTGGTTATTATTGGAGCTATGTAATATGCTTTATTCCTCTTGTTATACTTGCTTGCGTATGTATGTTAATACCTACATTTAAATTAAAAGAAACAGATTTTGTTGAAGCTAAACCTGCAGGAACTAATGCTTTTAAATCTTTAGGAAAAACATTTAAAAATAAAGATTTTAGAGTATTTTCTTCATCTGATATTATGTATTGGGTTGGTTTAACATTATTTCAAACAGGTCTTCCTTTCTTTGTAAAGGTATCAATGAATTTAGATGAATCAATGGTAATGGTATTCATGGGTGCAATGACAGTACTTTCTGCATGTTTCTATCCAATGGTATCAAAATTAGTTAAGAAATTTGGTAAGAAAAAATTAACAATCGTAGGCTTTTTAGGTCTAGCATTAGCTTATTTAATTACTGCAATGATTAATGTAATTTCACTTCCAGGTATGGTTTATGGTGTATTAATTGTAGTTATCGCAGCATTCCCAATGGCACTTTTAGGTGTAATACCACAATCAATTGTTGCCGATGTTGCAGAAGCTGATTCAATTCAAACTGGTGAAAAAAGAGAAGGTATGTTCTTTGCAGCACGTACATTCGCTATGAAATTTGGTCAATCAATTGCGATGCTTGTATTTACTTCACTTGCAATTTTAGGTAATGGTAAGACACAAGAAGAATTAAGACAATCAAACGATATTACAGCTACAACTAACGGCTTAATGATTGTTGCATTCGTTGCAGTTGCATTCTGTGTTTTAGGTGCTGTTATATTAATGTTTTATAATGAAAAGAAAGTAATGAAGATGATTGCTAAAGAAGAAGATAAAGAATTCTTAGAAGCAATCGAATTAGATTCAGATATAAAAGAAGAAACAAATAATACAAAAATAGAAGAAACACCAAAAGAAGAAAATAAAGAAGATATAAAAGAAACTTTAGAAGAAGATACTTTAGATAATAAAACTGAAGAATAAAATGAGGTGATTTAATTGTTAAAATTATCTTATTATTTAACAAATGATAGTAAAAACACATTAGAAAAAAATAAAATAACAACAAGTGTTAGTGATTTAAACGTATTAATTTTAGAAAAAAATGTTAATAATAGAAAAACAGTTATTGTAAAAGCCTTAAAAGATGTAGTATTCCATAAAGCTGAAATAACACTAGATATAAAATTTAGTGATGATTCTTTATTTTTCCTAAATGGATATCAATCATGGACTGATACTAAAGAATCATATATAAGTGAACCAGAAAAATTATCTAAAAGAGCTAAAAGATTTTTCAAAAAAAATAGATTAAATGACACATTTTCTAAATCAAGTGATTATTTAATTAATAAATTTGCTTTTGATAGATATGGTGATACCTTATTTTATGATTATGATAAAAATAAATTACATGGCTATGATTTATTCTATATAAAAGGTGATAATGAATTCTTTAGCTTTAATTATAATTATAAAAATGCTTATTTAATATATGAGGTATTAAGAAAAGAAAAAGTAGTAAAATTAATATCTGATGTTAGAAAATTATTACTTAAAAAAGATGAAGAATTTATCATTTTTGATTATTCATATAATCAATTATATGAAGAAGGCTTAAAAGAATTCTATAAAGAATTCCCATTAAAGAATACTAAAAAAATATTTGGATATACATCTTGGTATAATTATTATCAAGAAATAAATGAACATATAATATTAAGAGACCTTGATGCCTTAGATAATAGATTTAATTTATTTCAAATCGATGATGGATATGAGACATTTGTTGGAGATTGGTTAAATATTGATAAATTTAAATTTCCTAATGGCTTAAATGAAATTGTTAATAAAATCCATGAAAAAGGATATATGGCAGGTATCTGGCTAGCACCATTTATAGCTGAAGAAAAATCTTTATTATTTAAAAATCATAAAGAATTATTTAAAAAAGATAAACTAGGTAATTTCGTTAAATGTGGTGGTAACTGGAGTGGCTTTTATGCTCTTGATTTCGATAATGAAAAGGCAAGAAATTATATTAAAGAATGCTTAGAATATTATATAAATTTAGGATTTGATTTCTTTAAATTAGATTTCTTATATGCTGTATCACTTCCAAGATATTATGATACAACAAAGGCTATTGTAACAGATAAGGCATATAAATTTATTAAAGATATTTTAAAGGATAAATTAATACTTGGCTGTGGTGCCTTACCTTTTTCATCTACTAATTATTTTGATTATTTAAGAGTAGGACCAGATGTTTCACTACAATTTGATGATGTTTGGTTTATGAGATTTGCTCATAGAGAAAGAATCTCTACTAAAATTACATTGCAAAATACAATTTATAGATCAATATTTGATAAGCATTTATTCTTAAATGATCCTGATGTATTTTTATTAAGAGATAATAATATAAAATTATCATCAAAACAAAAAGAAGCATTATTAATTATAAATTCATTATTTGGTAGTGTTTTAATGACATCAGATGATATAGCTTTATATGATGATATAAAGAAAAAGCAATTACAGCTTGCTTTTGATATATTTTATAATGCTTATGATATTAAATATGAAAGAAGTAAGAATTATATTAATTTTTCATATAAGCTAAATGGTAAGGAATATAAATATTCTTATAATACCTTAAAAGGAGTGTTGACAAATGGATAGAACAAGTAAGATATTTTCAAATGAAATAGATAAAAAAACTATAAAAAAAGCAAATAAATCTAAAAATAAATTTATGAAAAAATATGGAGATGATTCTAAAAAAGACTATAAATTAGGCTTTGAAAATATTGAAACATTAGATTTCATTAATACTAAAAATATCGTCTTTAAAAATGAAAATGAGGAATTTCCTAAAAACGGCTTAATTGTAGGAAATATTAGAATGGGCTTTGGTCATTATAGAATATCTATAGCTATGGCATCATGTGCTAAAGCTTTAGGATATACTCCACTTTGGCTTGATTTAGCATCATTTGATGCGACTGGTTCTAAGATGATAAGATATCAAAATGACCTATATTCAATGGCATCAAGATTATCACAAAAATTTAAATTATTTAATAAATTATATTGGGAACGACTTAATTGTGAAGGCTTTAAAAAAATAGAATATAACGCTAAAGACCAAAAAAATAGTGAACTTTTAGTGCCTATTTTTAATAACATTCCAAAAGATATTCCATATATCGCAACACATGTTTGGCCAAGTCAAGGTGCAATACATGCAGGATTAAAAAATGTTTGTAATGCCATACCTGATAACTGGCCTATGGCACTTCACCTATCAGAAGGTGCA
>CADBQV010000287.1 GCA_902796895.1 uncultured Erysipelotrichaceae bacterium
CCATACATTTTCTTGTATGCATTTACTAATGAATTTTTAAATATTTCATATACATCTTCTACTGAAATCTTTCTAGCATCAGCTAAATTTTGTGCTTCCTCATAAAATTTTTGGTTAATCATTTTTAATTTACCCTCCTAAAATTTGACCGCAAGTCTTATAAATTTGATTTCATTTTTCAAAATTTTAAAATTTTTAAATCTACCTTTTAAATTCACTTTAATGGTAATAGAATCATTATCTGATTCAACAAGTGTGCCTTCGTATATCATGTTTTCAACCTCAACATGAATATATTTATTTAATGATTTATTTATCTCATCATCATTTCTTAATTCTCTTTCGGCACCAGGTGATGAAACCTCAAGCATATATTCAGGCATATCTTTATCATAATTATCAATTAAATTTGATAAATATTCATTAGCCTTAGCAAGAAGATTAATATCAATATTATTATCCTCATTATCAAGTAAAACTCTAAGTATAAAATTACCATCTTCTTTTTCAAAAGAGGAACCATAATATACTAAATTGTTTTCTTTGATAAACGGATCTAATAAATTTTCAATTATCTTTAAGTCCAAAATATCACCCCTTAATCAAATAAATAAGAGAGGAATAACCCTCTCTTGTTAAAAACTATACCAATAACATTATATATGTTAATAGCAAAAAAATCAACAAGTAATTAAAGATTTTCCTTTAAAAGGTTAATAATCCTCTCATTACCTACTTTAATTGCTAATTCAAGTGGTGTATAACCAAATTGATCTTTTCTATTTATATTTCTTACTTCTAAATATTTTTTAACTAAATCAAAGTTTTCAATAATGATTGAATAATGAAGTGGATAATTTGAATAATATAAATATGCTTTATATTTTTCAGAACAATCATTAATAAAACTTGAAAGTTCATAAGTAGGAATTGAATTATAAATAGTATCTCCAAATGTAGATTTGCAATCTAGAATAGCACCATTTTTTATTAATATATCTATTACATCTAAATTTTGTGCTGCAATAGCATAGAAAAGTGGTGTTTCACCAGATTTAGATTTGATATTTACAAATGCTTTATTTCTAATTAAGAAATCAACAATTCTAATATCACCGGCTCTACTTGCGATATGTAGTGGAGATTCACCCATATAATTTTTGCAATCAATTATTTTATCATCTAGTTGTAATTTATTTAATAAATCTAGATTTCTACTTCTAATTAATGCCATGAATACTGTTTCATCCTTTGAATCTCTTTCATATAAATTAAAATTAGAAGATTCAAGCAATAAATAAACCATTTCTTCTCTTCCTAAAGAACAAGCTTTAAAAAGAGGAGATTGTCCATCATTATTTTTAATAGTTAAATCAGCATTATGTCTAATTAAGCTTTTTAGAAAACCCATTTTATTATTGATGATACAATAATGAGCAGGAGTTTCGCCCCTAGCATCTTGAATATTAACATTTACATAACTATCAATTAAAAGATCAAAAATAGTTGGATTATCAAAAACGATTGAATAATGAAGTAATGACATACCTCTTTCGTTTTTGATATTAACATCACCTTTTTCAAGATAGTCTTTTAAAGCATCAATATTGTTAGTATATATAGCATCAAAAGCGTTCATAAAAAAACCTCACATAAAAAATAGGACCCATAGAATAGGTCCTTAAATTATTATTTTACAGCGTCCTTTAAAGCTTTAGCAGCTTTGAAAACAGGAGCTTTTGATTCAGGAATAATAATTTCTTCACCTGTTCTAGGATTTTTTCCAGCTCTAGCCTTACGAGTATGAGTTTCGAAAGTACCTAAACCGGCGATAGCAACCTTATCGTTTGATTTTAAGCCATCTCTAATTGTGTCGATAACGACATTTACAGCTGTTTCTGCATCCTTTCTACTTAAATCAAGTTTGTCTGCAATAGCTGCAACAATATCTGCTTTTGTCATTTAATTTTCCTCCAAATATTTAACTTTTTTAATTTTTAACTCTATAGAATTATTATACAAATTATACAAATTAATTGCAAGCCTTTTCATAATAAAAAGATACATATTTTTTTAAACAATAATATTTTAAATTTGTTAAAAAAAGAGGATAATTTCATCCCCTTTTCATATTACTTCTTTTCTAATAATTTTACAGTCATTTCTTTTCCAGCATCAGTAACAAATTTAAATGTTTCGCCCTTATGATGGTTCTTACAAGCTACTGCTAGTGGAGAATCTGAAGAAATTTTATGCTCGAATGGTTTAGATTCATTACCACAAATTTCAAATTCATATTCTTTCTTTAAATCAACATATAAAACCTTAATGAAGATTTTATCA
>CADBQV010000288.1 GCA_902796895.1 uncultured Erysipelotrichaceae bacterium
AATACATTTCCTTGTCTTGTTGATGCTTTTTTACCATTAGTTAAATAAAGACCAAAATTTACATGAATGATATCATCACTAAAATCATATCCCATTTTAGCGATAATTCTTTTTAATTGTTCAAAATGAAGCTTTTGTTCATTTCCTACAACATATAATATTTTATTAAATTTATATTCTTTCTTACGATAAAATACTGCAGCTAAATCACGTGTGATATAAAGTGAACCACCATCGCTTCTTTTAATTAATGCAGGTGGCATATCACTACCTAAATCAACGATTTTAGCACCTTGGTCTTCTTTTAATAATTGTTTATTTTCTAATTCTTCAACTACTGCATCCATTTTATCATTATAGAATGCCTCACCATTATAAGAATCAAAAGTAACATCTAATAGATCATAAATTTGAGCAGATTCTTTTAAAGATTCTTCTCTAATCCATTTCCATAAATCTAAATATTTAGGATTCTTTAATTCCATTTGTCTAAATGCTTCTCTTGCTAAATCTTCAAGTGAAGGATCCTTTTCAGCTTCCTTATGGAATTTAACATATAATTTATTTAATTCAGTAATTGGGTTTGCTTTAATTAAATCTATGTCGCCCCATTTTTCGTAAGCTACAATCATCTTACCAAATTGAGTACCCCAATCTCCTAAATAATTAATTGAAAATGTATTATAAGAGCATTTTTGTAAAATTAATTTTAAAGCATTACCAATCATTGTTGATCTTAAATGACCAATTGAAAAGCTTTTAGCAATATTAGGAGATGAATAATCAAGTGTAACATTTAAATTAGCACCAATTTCACTTTTACCATATTCATTCTTTTTATTAATAACATCTAATAAAATTAATTTTGCTAATTTTTCTTTATCAACAAACATATTTATAAAAGCACCTGTTGCCTTTAAATCGACAATTGGTAAATTAAATGAAGGAATAATATTAATTGCTTCATTTACAATTTCAGGCATTGGCTTTCTTAATGTTTTAACAACACTAAACATAGGAATAGATATATCACCCATTGTTTTATTTTTAGGCTCTTCAACTACTATTTGAATATCTAAATCATATGTATTTTTATAATATTTTTCTAATTCATTTTTTAGATTTAATTTAATTTGATTTATCATAATTATCACCCTTTAAAGATACAAAAACTGAGATTAAAATCTCAGTTATTGTTATTATTCACCAATTTCTTTAGCATCAGTTTGGCTTAGGCCAATAGCTTTATAAAAATAATTCATCCAAGTATATTCACTTGATTTATCATTGTTTTCTTGAACTGAATAAGTTTGTGAATTAAATACTAAGCAATCATTTTTAAATACTAATAATGTTGGATATACTTCCATATCAAACTGAGATACATTTTCATATTGAATATTACCATTGATGTTCTTTTCAATACCTGATAAATATTCTTTATATTTTAATGTATTCTTATCATCCTCTGCTGCCTCAGATACATATGTTGCATACCATAAATAAATTTTATCAATATTTCTTTCTTTAGCTATAGTATTCATAGTTAACATATTTGTTATAATATCAGCATCTGATAATGTACAATAGAATACATATAAATATTTATCTTCTTTCTTTTCTTTTAATAAATCTTCATATGTTATATCATAATAAACATTATCTTCAGTTAATGTATAAGCATTTGCATTATTCGCACTATTATATTCTGATATTGCAGTATTATATTTTTCAAGTCTAATTGCTGAATTTGATGGTAGGTTTAAGAATATTGCTGCAATAATTAAAGCAACTATACCTACAATTAGAAATATAAGTTCTTTAGACCATTTAAATTTAACTTTATTTTTTTTACTTTTTGAAGCCATAATACACTACTCCTATATATATTTAAGTTATTAACTTAATTACATTCAATATGCTTTATAATTATATCAAATAAATAAATTGTTATCAATAGAAATTATTTTTTTTATAGCTTTATGTAACATACACTATCGTTTTTGACTTTTTTTAATTTATAAAGTATTGAGAATAAATCATTATTATTGTATAATAATATTATAAAAACAATATTAAGCATAATAAAAATTTAATAGGAGGTAAAAAATGAGAGTTTTAATTTGTGCTAGTGAAGGCGCACCATATGCTAAAACTGGTGGTTTAGCAGACGTTGTAGGCGCACTTCCAAAGGCTTTACAGGCTAATGGTGTTGATGTTAGAGTAATCATGCCATATTACAAAAAGATTAAAGATAAAAATCTTGCTCAATATAAAGGCTACGCTTATGTTAGAATAGGCGCTTCTACTGAATACGTTGGTGTATTTGAAGCAGTACATGAAAATGTTATTTATTATTTTATCGATAGTGATAGATATTTTGGTAGAGATGGCTTTTATGGTTATGGAGATGATGGTGAAAGATTCGCATTCTTCGATTTTGCTGTTTTAGAAGCAATGAAGGTTGTAGGATTCTTCCCTGATATATTACATCTTAATGACTGGCAAACAGGCTTAATTCCTTATATTCTTAAAAATAATTATTATGCATATTTTGAATATAATAGAATTAAAACAGTATTTAGTATTCATAATATCCAATATCAAGGTAACTTCCCAATGGATTTAATGAATATACTTTTCATGCCATATTATAATTCATTAGAATTTATGGGTGATATTAACTTTATGAAAACTGCAATAATTGAATCAAACGCAATTACTACAGTATCACCTACTTATAAAAATGAAGTATTAACAGATCAATATGGATATTACTTAAATAATATTTTAGGTCTAAGATATTTCGACTTCTATGGAATATTAAATGGTATAGATGTTAATAAATATAATCCTGAAACTGATAAATTAATTTATAAAAATTATTCTATCAAAAATGTTACTACAGGTAAAAAAGCTAATAAGGAAGCTTTATTAAAAGAATTTGGTCTAACTGGAATAGACGCACCATTATTTGGTTTAGTATCTAGATTAGTAGATCAAAAGGGTATCGATTTATTAGAACCAATCATTGATGAAGTTATTAATTATAGTAATGCTAACTTCATTTTAATGGGATCAGGTGATTCTAAATATGAAAATTTCTTTAGATCACTTGAATCAAAATATCCAAACCGCTTTAAAGCATATATAGGATATAGTGATCCAATAGCTCAAAAGATATATGCCGGATGTGATATCTTCTTAATGCCATCTAAATTTGAACCATGTGGACTTGGTCAAATGATTGCGATGCGCTATGGTACACTTCCATTAGTTAGAGAAACAGGTGGATTAAAGGACACTGTTATTCCTTATAATCAATATACAGGTGAAGGTACAGGATTTACATTCACTAACTTCATCCCTAATGATTTAAAGGAAGTTATGTTCTTAGCTGTTAATGTTTATAATAACAATAAACTAGCATTCAAAAAAATGGTTAAACAAGCTATGGAAAAAGACTTTAGCTGGGATCAATCTGCATTAAGTTACATAGATTTGTATAATAGATTAATAAAGTAGGAGGAATTTTATGGAAACTTTAGCAATTATACTTGCAGGAGGTAGAGGATCAAGATTAGATATCTTATCTGAAAAAAGATCTAAACCTGCAGTACCATTCGCAGGAAAATTTAGAATTATAGATTTTGCACTTTCTAACTGTACAAACTCTGGTATTTTCCAAATTGGTATTTTAACTCAATATCTACCACTATCTTTAAATGAACACATCGGTGTTGGTAAGCCTTGGGACTTAGACAGACGTGATTCATTTGTAACACTTCTTCAACCAAACAATTCTTGGTATAATGGTACAGCTGATGCTGTAAGAAAGAACATCGAATTCGTTAAACGTTATGCATCAAAATATGTTTTAATTCTATCTGGTGACCATATTTATAAAATGGATTATTCTAAGATGATTGAACAACATAAGAAAACTGGTGCTGATTTAACAATCGCTGCTAAGATTGTCCCAATGGAGGAAGCATCAAGATTTGGTATTCTTGAAACAGATGAAAACTTAAGAATCCAAAAATTTGTTGAAAAACCAAAACAACCTAAATCTAATAAAGCATCAATGGGTATTTATGTATTCAATACTGAAGCATTAATTCAAGCTATTGAAGAACATCCAGATATCGATGATTTAGATTTCGGTATGCATATTATTCCAGGCATGATTGAAAATAAAAAGGTTTATGCTTATGAATATTATGATTATTGGAAGGATGTAGGAACTTATGATTCTTATGTTGAAGCAAATCTAGAATTATGTAGAGATGATTGTCCACTTGATTTATATGATAAAGAATGGAAAATCTATACAAAATCTGAAGACTTACCTCCAGTAAAAGTTGGTAAATCAGCTAATATTTCTACTTCATTAATCTCAAATGGTTGTAAAATTTTAGGCAATGTAACAAATTCAGTATTATCTCCAGGTGTTATCGTTGGTGAAGGTACTGTTATTAAAAATTCAGTTATTCTAAATGATGTTATTATCGGTAAGAATTGTAAAATTGAAGATACAATCATCGATAAAGACACAGTAATTGGCGATAATTCAATTATCGGTACTGGTGATAAATCAATTGTTAATCAAGATAATCCAAAAGTATTATCTAGTGGCTTAAATGTTATTGGTAAGAAATTAATTTTACCAGAAGGCTTAGTAGTTGAAAGAAATGTTAGAATCTTCTCTTCTTCTTCAAAGAAGGTTGTTCCTAATACTCATATTAAAGCCGGCGAAACTATAAAATAATAAAAATTAGGTGATGGATTTTAATTCCATCACCTATATTTTTTATCTATAATATCTTTTTTTCTTCTTTTTGTCTTTAGCCTTTAATCTAGATGCTAAATCATCTATTTGAGCCTGTCTTTTTTTCTTATAGCCAGGCTTTTTTTCACCTAATGGAATATATTTAGAAGCTATAGCCTTATAATCATCTTCTGGCTTTTCTCTATTTTCTCTTGAATTTCTTCCTTTATATTCCTTTAATTCCTTATTTTTAATTTCATAATATTCTGGCTTTACATGCTTTTTATTTAAATTATCTAAATATTTATCATCTAAGTTATCATATAGTGTATA
>CADBQV010000289.1 GCA_902796895.1 uncultured Erysipelotrichaceae bacterium
ATTTTATTTTCTAAATTACATTCTAAAATATTCTTTTTTGCTTCATTATACATATTAATATCACGTTCAATTGTATAAATTTTAGCATTAGAATTTTTAGCCATTAATATTGAAGAATAGCCAATAGCTGTACCTACTTCTAAAATATTAAGTGGCTTTTTTAATTTAATTACATTAAGTAAAAAAGATAATCCTTCATCTTGAATAATAGGTACTTTATGTAATTTAGCATATTCCTTTAATTTAAGCTCAAAATCATTAAATTTAAGGTTGTTTTCCATTTATTATATTTCCTCATCCTCATCAATATAATCTTTGCAAGAATTATGGCTTGGGCAAGTATGGCATGAGCATGAATCACAATTAGAATCACATCCATCAACATCTTCTAATTCTTGTCTATCATAATAATCATTTAACAAGTCTTCAAGCATTTCCCATTCTTCTTCAGTTTTGATTTGAGCAATCTCACCAGTATAGCCATCTTTTTCAACAAATATTGCGGCAGATAATTCACCTGTTTCAATTACCTTAAATACTACATAATTCTTTTTTGTTTCTTCACTAAAATGTGTAAATAAGATTTCAGCTTCTACTTCTTTACCATTATCTTGTGTAAATGTAATTTTTCTATCTTCCATAAGGCCTCCTAAAATGACATTTTATCTAAATAATTTTGTAATATAATTACTGCTGCCATTTCATCCTTTTTCTGTCTTCTATCTTTTCTTCTTACATTTCCTTGAATCATTGTTTTATCTACCATTACTGTAGTTAATCTTTCATCAAGTAAGATTACTTCAATATTAGATTTTTCTTCAATTTTCTTTTTAAAATCAAATGAAATATTAGCACGAACTCCTAAGTCACCATTCATGTGCTTAGGAAGTCCTAATATTACCTTTGTTACTTTTTCTTTATTACAAGTATCAATTGTATAATCTATAGCTTTATCATAATCATCATCTTGAAATCTAAATGTATCATAATTTCTTGCGATAATTCCAAGCTCATCAGATATTGCAACACCTAGTGTTCTTTGTCCTAAATCAAGTCCAATATATTTCATTAAAACTTTTCACCTACAAATTTTAAAGCCTCATCAAGCTTTGAAGGATCTTTACCGCCAGCTTGTGCTAAATCTGGTTTTCCTCCTCCGCCACCACCACAAATAGATGTAGCTTGTTTAACAATATCTCTAGCATCAAATGGTGCTTTTGCTGAAGCTACAAATGTAACTTTTATGCCATCTGTTGCGCCAAGTAAAACAAAATCTAAGCCTTTATTATTCTTTAGGGCAGATGCCATATCTTTTAAGATATTAGAATCCATTTGATTTACTCTTACAATTAATTTATTGTTTTTAATATATGCATCAAAAGAATCTAGATTACTAATTGCATTTTGACTTAATTTATTATTATAAGTCTTTTCTAAAT
Source organism: uncultured Erysipelotrichaceae bacterium (assembly GCA_902796895.1). GTDB lineage: Bacteria > Bacillota_I > Bacilli_A > Acholeplasmatales > Anaeroplasmataceae > Anaeroplasma. The sequence goes on from CADBQV010000289.1 coordinate 1,440, forward strand.
CCTTATATTTTTGTTGAGCATTTTCTAATTCTTTTCTTAATCTTAAAATATATCTATATCCAAATTCATTAATTTCAGGTAATTTATAATCAAATTTTAAATCAATTCCTTTTGATTTAGCTTCCTTTGTTAATTCATTTGCTTTATTAATTACTGTATTTAATGTGTTAATAACATTAACTTGAGATGCCTTAACAAATTCCATACAGTTATTAGAAGTTGCTGCTGTAATTCTAAATGTACCAGAACCAATTGATTCAAATGAATAGATTGCAAATTTTTCAACCTCTTTTGTGTTTTCAACGTGTGTACCAGCACAGAATTCTTTAGATACACCCATATCTACAACTCTAACTACACTACCATATTTTTCACCGAATAAGGCCATTGCGCCTAATTTCTTAGCTTCTTCAATTGGAAGTACATGTGTAATAACTGGGTGTGCTTCTTTAATATATTCATTAACTAAATCTTCAATTTTAAGAATTTCTTCATCAGTTAATGTTTGATAATTATTAAAGTCAAAACGACAATATTCACTACCAACTTGAGAACCTTGTTGATGTACATGTGAACCTAAAATATGTTGTAGTGATGCTTGAAGTAAGTGAGCAGCACTATGGTTCTTTCTTGTTAAATTTCTATGTAATTTGTCAACATCAGAATAAACAATTTCATTTAATAATAAAGGATTTTGTTCGCAATTTAGGACATGTAGATGTTGACCATTTGGCATTTTAACAACATCAATTACTTCATATCCATCAATTGTACCCTTATCACATAATTGACCACCAGAGAATGCAAAGAATGGAGTTTCATCTAATACTACTGCGTTGCCGAATTTAGCAATTACTCTACTCTTTTGTTCTGTAATGTTATAGCCTGAAAATCTTGATTCTTCTTTGAAATTTAAGAATGCTTCATTTTGACCTTGCATTGATGCTTCATCACGTCTAGCATTTCTTGCTCTTTCCTTTTGTTGATTTAAATAATCCTTAAATCCTTCCTTATCAACCTTATAGCCTTTTTCTTCTGCATATTCTTCAGTTAATTCAATTGGGAAGCCATAAGTATCATATAATAAGAATGCATCAGCACCAGAAATTGTATTATTTTTAGAATTTTGAATAATTTGTTCTAATTTCTTTTCACCAGATGCAAGTGTTTGTAAGAATTTTTCTTCTTCAGCTTCAATTACTTGTTTAACGATATCCTTCTTTTCATGTAAATATGGATAAAATGGATCCATAATTTTAATAACTACGTCTACTAATTCTTTCATAAATGGCTTATTAATGCCTAAAGATTTAGCATATTTAGAAGCTCTTCTTAATACTCTTCTTAATACATAGCCACGTCCTTCATTAGACATAACTGCACCATCAGCTACAGCAAATGTTACTGTTCTAACATGATCTGCAATAACCTTAAATGCCATTTGACCAGTATATTTAACTTTTGATATTTCTTCTGTCTTTTTGATAATAGGCATAAATAAATCAGTATCGTAATTTGTATCTACCTCTTGCATTACACAGCATAATCTTTCAAGGCCGCATCCTGTATCGATATTTTTAGAAGGTAATTCTTTATAATCTTCTCTCTTTACGCCTTCTTTTGAATTAAATTGTGAAAATACGATATTCCAAATTTCAATAAATCTATCATTTTCGATATCTTGTTCGATTAATTCCTTACCACGCTTATCGTATTTTTCGCCTCTATCATAAAACATTTCAGTATCTGGACCACAAGGACCTTCACCAATTTCCCAGAAGTTTCCTTCAAGTGGAATTAAATGAGATTCTTCAATTCCATTTTCCATCCAGATTTTTTTAGTTTCTTCATCCTTAAAGTAGTATGTGATATATAATTTATTTTTATCAAAACCAAACCACTTATCTGAAAATAATAATTCACAAGCCCAAGGTATTACTTCCTTTTTAAAATAATCACCAATTGAGAAGTTACCAAGCATTTCAAAGAATGTATGATGTCTTGCAGTCTTACCTACATTATCGATATCGTTTGTACGAATACATTTTTGTGCATTAGTGATTCTTGGATTTTCAGGTACCATTGAACCATCAAAATATTTTTTAAGTGGTGTAACACCTGCATTAGTCCAAAGTAATGTTGGATCATTTACAGGAACAAGTGACGCTGATGCTTCTACACTATGTCCTTTTGACTTAAAAAAGTCCAACCACATTTGTCTAATTTTATCTGATGTCATATATTTCATAATTTTACCCCCAAACTGTATTTTATAAATACAATTTATAAACATTTATTATTATATCAAAGTGAAGCATTAATATCAATAAAATTCTAAACTCTATCTAATTAGAAAAACAATAATGATAATAATATAATTATTATAATTCTTAAAAAAAGTCATTTTTTTCTCAAGTTTAATAATTAAGTAAAAATAATAATTATAAGTTATCATATTTATGGTGATTTTTATGAATTATAAAGAATTTGCAGATATTATAAAAACAAAAAGAAAAATAAAAGGATATAAGGCATATGAATTTGCGATGATGCTTGGTATTCAAAGAATAAGATATACGAGAATAGAAAATGGTAAATTAGAGCCTAATTTTACCGAATTAATGATGATATCAAAATTATTAGATATTGATTTAACAGCTATTTATAAAAATGAAAAAACTAGTCAAGTTAAACATTTTGACTAGTTCATAAATGTATATGGAGTAATACCTTCCATATCATATTCTCCAAATTGTTCAAATGGAATATCTAAATCTAAAATTTTATTATCTTTTATAACTCTATCCTTTGATAGACGCTCTAAAAGTGAGGTTTGTCTTAATAATTCATGCTGCTTAATACTTCTATTAATAGCGTCTATTTTACCAATAATAATTAATTTTTCTTTAGCTCTAGTTATTCCTGTATATATTATTTTCTTTCTTAGCATAATGCCATATGAAGGTAATATTGGCATTATTACATTTTTAAATTCACTACCTTGGCTTTTATGAATGCTTATGGCATATGCTAGTGTTAAATCATCTAAGCTTAAAGATGGATAAGTAACCATTTTTCCATCAAAATCAATGATTAAATAATCCTTATCATTTGATTTTGTAATGGCTTTAATCTTACCTATATCGCCATTCATTATCATTAATTCACTATCATTTTTAAGCTGTAATACCTTATCATCCTTTTTAAATATTTTATCGTTTCTAACTAAAATATTATCACTTTTATTATATCTTTCTTGAATAGCTTTATTGATAGCATCAATACCACACATGCCTGCATACATTGGGGCAAGTATTTGAATATCATCAAAAATATTGCCACCATTTTCAATGAATCCATCTAATATTTTAAATATTAAATCAATCGTATTTGATGATTCTCTATCATAAAAATATACTTCTTTTTTTTCTTGAAACAAACGATAATCTATTTTTTCATTCATTATCATTTGAGAAAGTCTTATAATATTAGAATTTTCAGATTGTCTCATTATTTTATTCAATTTTGTGACATTAAAGGCATTTGAATTAATAAAATCATATAAGACATTTCCTGGTCCTACAGATGGTAATTGATTACTATCTCCTACAAGTATTAATTGACATTTTTTAGGTATTGCCTTAAATAAAGCTTTAGCTAATGTAATATCTAGCATTGATACTTCATCGATTATAAGTAAGCTACAATTAAGAGGATTAAATTCATCCCTGTTAAAAGAATCTAGGTAGTTAAATCCTAAAAGCTTATGAATGGTTGATGCCTTCATTTTTGTCGCTTCTTCCATTCTTTTTGCTGCTCTTCCTGTAGGTGCAGCTAAATTTACTTTTAATCTAAATAAATCATCAGATAAGCTTAAATTATTTAATCTTGCATATATTAATAAAATACCTTTTAAAATTGTATATTTACCAGTACCTGGTCCACCAGTTATAATTGATATTTTATTTGATAATGAATTAATAATTGCTTCCTTTTGAAGCGGAGTATAAGAAATATTTATAGTATCTTCAACATATTTTATTTCTTTTTCAATATCTTCTTTTTTATATTTTATTTCTTCAGATAACAATTTATTTACACTATCTTTTACACTAACTTCAGCATTATATAAAATAGAATCAAAAATTCTATCATCCTCATATATTAATTTTTTTGATTCAATTAAATCAATCAAATTATTTTCTATTAATGAATTATCAATTTCATATGATGATGTTTTTTTAAGTAATTCAAATGAAGAATTAATTAATTGATCTTTAGTTAAGAATGTAAAACCATTTTGGTAGCATACATAATTAAGTGTATAAATTATAGCTGCTTTAATTCTTCTTTCATCATCCTCTTTAATACCTAAATTTAGGGCTAATTGGTCACTTTTTTTAAAGCCAAAGCCTTCAACCTCAGTTATTAAGCGATATGGATTTTCTTCTATTTTATTTGCAGCATTTAAATCATATTTATCAATTAATCTTTTAATCATATTAGGAGTTAAGCCATATGAAAATAATTTAACATAGACCTCTTCTTCTAAATAATTATTTTTAATAACTTCTCTAATTATTTGCTTTTTAGTTTTAGTTATACCTTTAATACCATCTAATGCATTTTCATCATTCATTATTTTTTCAATACAATCAAGACCTAATTTTTCTACTATATTTTTAGCAAGTACTTCACCAATACCATAAAATTTAGGGCTTGATAAGTAATTAATTAAACCAATTTCAGTAAATGAATTAGATTTAGAATATGATTCAATAACAAATTGACGACCATATTTTTGATGTTCCTTATAATATCCTACAAATTCATAAATTAAACCATAATCCAATTTAGGGATATTACCTACAATTGTAATTAAAGTATTATCTTCTAATTTTAATTCACATACTTTATATAATGAATCAGAAGATTCGTATATGTAATTTTCTATACTTCCTTTAATTACAGTTCTTAAATCCATTAATACATTCTTCTTTCGTTATCAAAATAAACTTCATCTATGATAGCGCCGCCTAAGCATACCTCACCATCATATAAAACTACTGCTTGTCCTGGTGTTACAGCACGAACACCTTGCTTATAAAATACTTGAATTTTATCATCAGATAAATATTTAATTACAACATCATTATCCTTTTGACGATATCTAAATTTAGCACTATATGTCCTACCCTCAATTGGCTTATCACAAATCCAATTTATGTTAGATGCGATACAATTATTAGAAATTAAATATTCACTATCATGTCCTTGACCAACTAAAAGTTCATTTGTTTTTAAATTCTTACCACAAACAAACCAAGCTTCACCACTAAATTCATTAGAACCGCCAATACCTAAGCCTTTTCTTTGACCAATTGTATAATACATTAAACCATCATGCTTACCAACAATTTTACCATCCATTGTTACCATATTACCTGGCTTTGATGGTAAATAGTTCTTTAAAAATTCATGGAAATTTCTTTCACCGATAAAGCATATACCAGTTGAATCTTTTTTCTTTGCAGTCCATAAATTAGCTTCCTCAGCTATTTTTCTTACCTCTGGTTTAGTTAAATTACCGATAGGAAATAAGCTTTTTCTTAATTGTTCTTGAGATATTTGACATAAAAAATATGTTTGATCCTTATTCGAATCAAC
>CADBQV010000290.1 GCA_902796895.1 uncultured Erysipelotrichaceae bacterium
CTTTAATTACATATGCTGAATTTAAAGCAAGAGAAGCAGGATTTTCGGCTAGAACACCTAAGGGCTTAAATATTATTTTATCTTCATTCTCTTCATATTTATATGATGATAATATGCCATATTCTAATTTAGAAGTAATTAAATATTATGATGAATTAAAGAATGATTTAAATAATGGTTATTTTGAAAAAATAATAGAAGAATATATATTAAATAATAATCATAAAACATATGTTAGATTAATTCCAAAATTAGATTATAGCCAAGAAGAAAATAATATTGTAATAAAGAAATTAAAAGAATATAAAGATAAATTATCTAAAGAAGAATTAAAGAAATTAGTTGAAGAAAATATTAATTTAAAGAAATATCAGGATGAAGAAGATAAAAAAGAAGATATTTTAAAATTACCTAAATTAAAGAAAGAAGATATTGAAAAATATAGTGAAGATTATAATTTAGAAGTAATTGATGATAAATATAAAATATTATTTAGCAATTATAATACTAATGAAATTGGCTATGCTAGATTATATTTTGATATAACTAATATTGATATTAATATGGCTAAATATTTAGCATTATATACTGATATTTTATTTGATATATCAACTAAGGGACATTCATATTTAGAAATTAATCAATTAATTCAAGAATTAACAGGTGGTATGTCTGCATCACTTTATATGACAAAAGATATAGATAATAAACCTATTATGAAATTAATTTATTCATTTAGTGCCTTAAATAAAAACTTTGATAAGGTATTTAATTTATTAAATGAAGTAATAAGTGATACTTTATTTAATGATAAAGATAGAATTAAAGAAAAATTATTAGAAATTAAAGCTAATTTAGATATGCATTTACTTTCTGATGGTCATAGAACTGCAGCTACATATGCTAAAGCAGGAATGGATGAAATCGCATATTATGATGATAATACAAAGGGTATAATGTATGCTGATTTTATTTCAGATATTATTAGTTCATTTGATAAAAAGATTGATGATGTAATAAATAATTTAATATCTATAAATAAATTATTATCTAAAAAGAATTTTATATTTGGTTTTGTTGGTGATAAATCATCATTAGATATTATTAAAAATAATGTTGATTCATTCTATAATAATTTAAATGAAGATTTTAAATATGATACATTTAATTATAAAGAATATAAAGTAAGTGTAGGCTTTAAATGTCCTATTAATGTTTCATATAACGCATTATGTGCTAAATATGATTATAAATTTAATGGTGGTATGCTTGTTTTAACTAATGCTATAAATATGCAATATTTATGGTTTAGAGTAAGAGTTAAAGGTGGAGCATATGGTGTATTTTCATCAATTTATCAAGATAAGTGCTTAGTATTTACAAGCTATAGAGATCCTAATGTTAAAAACACATATGATGCTTACATAGATACTCCTAAATTCATTGAAGAATTTAATCCAAATGAAGAAGAATTATTAAATTATATAATTGGTACAATAGCTAATATATCACCAGTATTACATGTAAAGAATAAAGGTATTTCAGCATTTGCTAATTATTTTAGAAAAAATACAATTGATATAAGAAATAAAGTCAGAAATGAAATAATAAATGTTACACTTGATGATATTAAATCTTATAAAGAATTATATTTAAATGCACTTAATAATTATAATAATGTAACACTTTCTAGTGATAATAATATTGAAGAAAATAAAAACTTATTTGATACAATAAGAAATATAAAGAAATAAAAAATAGGGATGATTAATTTTAAATCATCCCTAAATTTTTATATTAGTTATTATTTTACTTCGTATGTCCAATCATAATTGTCTTTGATTTTTCCTGATTGAATACCAGTGATTTCATCATATAGCATTTGAGAAACTTCACCGATTTTTCCATTGTTGATAGTGAATTTTTCACCATTAACTTCAAGTAAGCCAATTGGAGAGATTACAGCTGCAGTACCAGTACCCCAAGCTTCCTCTAATGAACCATTTCTAATAGCTTCTTCTAATTCATCTAATGTAATTCTTTTTTCAACTACAGGAATACCTTTGTTTTTAAGAATTTGAATACAAGATTTTCTTGTAATACCAGGAAGAATAGAACCAACTAATGCTGGTGTTACAACCTCACCATTAATTTTAAACATTACGTTCATGGCTCCAACCTCTTCGATGTATTTTTTATATACACAGTCAAGCCATAATACTTGTGAATAGCCTTTTGCTTCAGCTTTTTTACCAGCACGAGTAGAAGCAGCATAGTTACCACCACATTTAGTATAACCAGTACCACCCTTACCAGCAACACGCTCATCTTCAGTTTCAATCATAATTGATACTGGGTTTAAGCCTTCTTTATAATAAGAACC
>CADBQV010000291.1 GCA_902796895.1 uncultured Erysipelotrichaceae bacterium
CTGCGTTTGGAGGTAATATTACATATTCTTATTCAGTGACAGATTATGATAATAATTTAGTTACAACAACATCACATGAAAATAATGATGTTTATGTTCTTGAACCAAATGATAATTGTTATCATTTATTGATTAATATTAATAATACTAATACATTGAAATTAAATATGTATTCTACATATGTTGGAGATTATGAAACAATCGCAAGACTTATTTTGAATAAATTATATGGTGGATCAATCATATTTGATTCAACACAAGATGAAAAAATATTATATAAATATTCTGATTTGTACAGTGCTTTAAGTGCATATCCAACAATTCAAAGTTATTTAACTATATATAATATTACAGGCCTATCATATAAGGTTAAAGTAGGTTCAGAAGTAACAAATTATTATAATTATTCTGATTATAAATTAACATTAAAGAATGCTGCAAATACGCCTATTAAATCAAAATATGTAACTGCAACATTCACATTTGGAAGTGGTGATGATGCGGTTGATGTAGACGTAGATTTGTATGTTGATTATTTAGCTACAAGTGGAGATACATTAGCAGGATTCTTACCATATTATAATATGTATGATCCAATGGTTGTTGATGAATTAACTTCATCATTCGATATGCCTTTTTCATATGGGGAAGGCGTTCCATATGTTTGTTATGATTTTGCAACAACATTTGATGAGTTTGAAGAAACTGTAACAGTACAAGGAAAATCACAAACATTTGAATACTATGATTATACATTATCAAAATCTAGTGGATTGAAAGTCGTACTTTATTATAACGGTGCTGAAAGACTTACATTTACAACTTATGGAAATACTCCAACATCATTTACTAATCAATTAGATGCACACCTAACTTCATCAGGTGAAACATTAAAAACTATTGCTGAATATGGTGATGCTAAGTATATCTTTAAAATTGATGCACAAAACGCAACAGTTGATAATGTTAAAACATTATTAATATATAATTATAAATTTAGTACTACAGGAAACTGGAGTAGATATGAATATGCTGTAGGTGATGATAAATATGTTACAGATTTAACATCATCATTATTTACAGTAAGTGGTGGTCTTTTCTATAACGCATCATCTACTAAGGAAAACGCAGTCCAAGATTCTAATTTCTTTAAATGGATTTATAAGAATTTTAATCCGGATGAAAGTGCCGCAGACATTACTACAGTCGATGCTAATTCGTTCATTCCAAAGAATTGGTTATCACTTGATGTAGCACTTGATGTTACAGAAGATAGTTCACTAAATTTAGTTACAAATTTTGCTGGTGTTGGTAATTTAAAGAGCGTTACTAAGGTTAATTTAAGTGGTAAAAATATTACTGCTTCAATTCTAGCAAGTATTGCAACAATGGAATCAGTAACATCACTTAATTTGTCTAATTGTGGTATTAATAATATAGCTAATATATGTAATATGCAAACTGTTAAAGTATTAGATGTATCAAAAAACAGCATTAATGATTTTAATGGTTTAGTCAATATGAAAAACCTTGAAGAAGTATATGTATACTCTAACAATGCTACAACAGATAATCCAATTGTTGGATCACTTGGTATAACAAATTTCCAAACATATAATGATTTAATTAAAGATGGTATTACAGTGTTTAACCAAATATCAGAAGGCGTACCAGTAATATATACTGACTCAGATGATTACAATGATTATGCTAAGTTAAAATCACTTGTATATCAAAACAAATTATCAAAGAGTGTATCGATAACTGAATTATATGATATGTTTAAAGGAAGAGCCTTTAGTTTAAAAAACACTGGTGGAGCATATACATGGGGTTATCAAGGCGATGCAAATGAAGGAACAAAATATGTAGAAGAGAGTGTTACAGTTGGTGGAAGTGTTACAGCTAATACATATTATGAATATTCAAATGGAACTTATACACTAACAAATGATACTACATTTAAAGCAAATAAGACTTATTATGTAGTTGCTAATGCAAACAATGCTACATATTTCTATGTTAACTACGCATTTAGTAGCTATACACTAAATGTAAAATTCTATGTAGATAGATATTAAAAGAAAGGAGATAGCTGATGGATAAGCATCAAAAAATTAGATTAAAATTAAATATATTAACACTTTTTGTAACATGCTTTTTGTTAGTTATCTCTTTATTTGGA
>CADBQV010000292.1 GCA_902796895.1 uncultured Erysipelotrichaceae bacterium
AGAATTGATAAGACAGGAGCTCAAATACTTAGAATAGGTATTTTTGAATTGTTATATGAAGATGATACTCCTAATGTTGTAGCTATTAATGAAGCAATTGAATTAGCAAAGAAATATAGTGATGATAAAGTAAGAAAGATGATCAATGCTATATTAGATAAAATAATTAAAGAAAAGTAATCTTTTTTAGTTTATTTAAGTTTAATAAATCTTGATTATATATGAGTATTTAATAATACTATTTTTTTTGGTATAATTAAAAAATAGGAGATAGTATTATGAAAAGGAATAATAAAAGAATAACTAATATTATTATAATTTTTATAATTTTTTTTATAAGTTTAGGTTATGCTTACCTTAATAGTAATCTATCTATTACGGGCGCTACATCTGTGGCTGGAAATACTTGGGATATTCATTTCGAAAATGTAGTTGAATCATCTGATAATACTATTACAGCTACTATTGCTCCAGTAGCGAATCCACAAGATAAAGTAACTGATTTAACATACTTTATAAGATTTGATAAACCTGGTGATGTTTATGAATTTAATGTAGATGTAGTTAATGCAGGGACAATAGATGCAATGATTGAATCATTTACATCAAAAATAAAAATAGGTGATGGAGAATTACAAGAAGTATCAGCAATTACGATACCTAGTTATTTAGATTATTATGTAACATATGAAGATGGAGTGAAAATTAAAAAAATCAATTATTAAATGCAGCAGGTAGAGAAACAATAACAGTTCATGTAGAGTTTAAAGAAGATATTACAGAAGCTGATTTAGAAGAAGCGGCCGATGAAACAATCTTATTAGATGTAGATATAGAATATATTCAAGCGACGGATGAGGGAGAAGAAAAACCAATACGTTTAAATTGTACATATGAAGGAGATTTGGTTAATAATGCTGCTTATACGAACGGCCAATATTTCTATCAATATAATAGTTCAACAGACGGATGGAGTGTATCTCTAATTAATAGAAATTCAACAGATCCAGTTACGACACCATTATGTTCAACAATTAATGGAAAACCAATTAATAACATGAATGGTATGTTTGCATCAAGTAAGACTACAAGTATAGACACAAGTAGTTTTGATACATCACACGTAACAGATATGTCAGGTATGTTTAATGGTGTTAAAATGGAAGAAATAGACCTATCATCATTTGATACAAGAAATGTAACTAATATGGCAGGAATGTTTGTTGGATGTAGTGAATTAAAAGAATTAGATTTATCAAGTTTTGATACATCAAAAGTAACCAATATGAGTTGGTTACTAAACGGAGCTTCAAAAATAGAAAAAATAAATTTCAGCAATTGGGATTTTAATGCGGTTGATGGTAACTTTGCCAGTAACTTAGGAATAACTTCATCAATTAAAGAATTGGATTTTTCTAGAGCAACATTTGGAGAAAATATGAATGATTATTTTAGTGACCTTAATGACTTAGAAAATATTAATTTTAGTAATGCTAATACCTCTCGTGTTACAACAATGAGAGGACTTTTCCAGAATAAAATTAAAATTTCTGACTTGAATTTAAGTAGCTTTGATACATCAAATGTAACAAATATGAATGGCATTTTTGAAAATATGACTAACTTAGAAAGACTAAATCTAAGTGGCTGGGACTTTAGTAAAGTAAATCAAACTTTCCATACGATTGTTAATCATTCCACTTTAAAAGAATTAGATGTTTCAAATGTTGTTTTCGGGTCTGATTTGAGCTCTGCATTCGATAGTTATTATTTAGCTAATTTAGAATATTTGAATTTATCAGGAGTAGATACTTCTAAAACAACAAAAATGAATCATACTTTTAAAGGAATTGAATTATTTTCAATAGATGTATCAGATTTTGATGTGCAAAATGTAACAGAAATGTATGCTATGTTTGAAAACTCAAAAATAGAAAGATTAGATCTTTCCAATTGGAATACGGAAAGTATAACAAATATGGCGAATCTCTGCACAAGGTGTGATAATCTTAAATACATAAATCTACATGGTTTAGGTAGTGATAACCTTAGTAGCATATTTGACATGTTTTATTCAAGTACTAATATTGAAGAAATACATATGAAGAATTTCAACTTTGGGGAAGTATCTAGTCTAGGATCAACTCAAGGACCTTTTTATAATAAAAGTAAATTGAAAACAGTAGATTTAAGTGGAGCAAAGATGCCTAATATAACGGATCTTAATATGACTTTTGAGGGTGATTCTTTACTAGAAACACTTGATTTATCAAATATATATGCACCTAAAAAGATTATTATCTCTTATAGTATGTTTTGGAACAATTCATCTCTAAAAGAAATAGATTTAAGTGTTTTTGATTTTAGTCAACTTTCAAGCGGTAGTTCTATGTTTTCAAACGTACCAGCAACTACTGTATATGTAAAAGACCAAGCAAGTATAAATAAATTAAATGAGTTGTCGAGTAAACCAGATACAATGACTTTTGTTGTTAAACCATAAAGAATAGAGGTGTTATTATGAAAAGAAATA